>NZ_JAIVPF010000001.1:0-30269 GCF_053528595.1 Leucobacter sp.
AGCACCGCTCGGATCCCGGATCAGATCCCGAGGTTCGCCGCGAAGTCTCCGGCCTCGAGGCGCTGACGCACCTGACCGAGGAAGCGAGCCGCGTCGGCGCCGTCGATGATGCGGTGATCGTACGAGAGCGCGAGGTAGACGGTCGACCGCACCGCGATCGCGTCTCCCTCGGGGCCCGAGATCACCGCGGGCTTCTTCACGACCGCACCCGTTCCCAGGATCGCGCTCTGCGGCAGGAACACGAGCGGGGTGTCGAAGAGCGCCCCGCGCGAGCCGGTGTTGGTCAGCGTGAAGGTGCCGCCCGCGAGCTCGTCCGGCTTGAGCTGGTTGTCGCGCGTGCGAGCCGCGAGGTCGGCGATCTCGCCGGCGATCTGGGCGATGTTCTTCTCACCCGCGTCCCGGAGCACCGGGGTGAGCAGGCCCTTCTCCGTGTCGACGGCGATGCTGATGTTCTCCGTCGCGGGGTAGACGATCGAGTCGCCCTCGACGGTCGCGTTGATGATCGGGTAGCTGCGCAGCGCCTCAGCCGCAGCCAGGGCGAAGAACGGCATGAAGGAGAGCTTCGAACCGGTCTTGGCGAGGAACTCGTCCTTCTTCGCCTGGCGCAGCCGGGCGACGCGCGTGACGTCGACCTCGACCACCGTGGTGAGCTGAGCGGTGCTCTGCAGCGACGCCACGGCGCGCTCGGCGATCACCTTGCGCAGCCGGCTCATCTTCTGCGTCGTACCGCGGAGCGGCGACACCTCGACCTCGACGGGAGCGGCCGGCGCCGCAGCCGGTGCGGCGGGCGCCGGTGCAGCGCTCTGCGCCGCGGCCAGCACGTCCTCCTTGCGGATGCGGCCGCCGACGCCCGTGCCGGTCACCGTGCTCAGGTCGACGCCCGAGTCGTTCGCGAGCTTGCGCACGATGGGCGTGACGTAGCCGGCCGCGTTCGCGGGCGCGGAATCCGCCTGAGCGGGTTCGGCGGGTGCCGGTGCAGCGGGCTGCGCGGCGGGCTCCGGTGCAGCGGGCTGCGCTGCGGGTGCCGGCTCCGGCTGGGCCTCCGGCTCGGCCGCGGGGGCGGGCTCGGCCGCGGGGGCGGGTTCGGCCGCGGGGGCGGCGGGTGCGCCGCCGCCGACGCGCGCGAGTGCTCCGCCGACCTCGACCGTCTCGTCCTCCTGCACCAGGATCTCCTGCAGCACGCCGGCGATGGGGGAGGGCACCTCGGTGTCGACCTTGTCGGTCGAGACCTCGAGCAGCGGCTCGTCCACCTCGACGGTGTCGCCCACGCTCTTCAGCCAGCGGGTCACCGTGCCCTCGGTGATGCTCTCGCCGAGCGAGGGGAGCACGATCTCCTGGCCGTCGCCACCGCCTGCGGGAGCGGCCGCCGGGGCCGGCTCAGCGGCGGGCGCGGGAGCGGCGGGCGCCTCGGCCGCGGGGGCCGGCTCAGCCGGGGGAGCGGGTGCCTCCGCCTGCGGTTCGGGCGCGGCCTCGGCCGGAGCCGCGGGGGCCGCGGACGCACTGCTGCCATCGCCCACGCGGGCGAGGACGGCGCCGACCTCGGCGGTCTCATCCTCCTGCACCAGGATCTCCTCGAGCACTCCCGCCACCGGGGAGGGGATCTCGGTGTCGACCTTGTCGGTCGAGACCTCGAGCAGCGGCTCGTCCACCTCGACGGTATCGCCGACGTTCTTCAGCCAGCGGGTCACCGTCCCCTCGGTCACGCTCTCACCCAGTGCGGGGAGGACCACCGATTCACTCATCGTGCATTCTCCGTTCGTTGCTTCAATGTCTGTGGGCCGCTGTCAGACGGCGTGCAGCGGCTTGCCCGCGAGCTTCAGCATGGCCTCGCCGATGGTCTCGTTCTGGGTGGGGTGGCCGGGGATGAACGGCGCCACGTCCTCCGGGTACGCCTCCCAGTTGACGATGAGCTGCGCCTCGCCGACCAGCTCGCTCACGCGCGCGCCGATCATGTGCACGCCCACCACGGGGCCGTCGTTCACCCGCACGGCCTTCACCGTGCCGGAGGTGCCGAGGATCGAGCTCTTCGCGTTGCCCGCGAGGTTGTACTCGTAGCTCGTCACGTTCTCGGCGCCGTACTGCTCCTTGGCCTTCGCCTCGGTGAGACCGACGGAGGCGATCTCGGGGTCGCAGTAGGTGACCTTGGGGATGTTCACGTCCTGCACCACGACGGGGTTCAGGCCCGCGATCTCCTCGGCCACGAAGATGCCCTGCTGGTAGCCGCGGTGGGCCAGCTGCAGGCCCGGCACGATGTCGCCGACGGCGTAGACGCCCGGCACGTTGGTCGCGAGGCGCTCGTTCGCGAGCACGAAGCCGCGGTCCATCTCGATCCCGACCTCCTCGAAGCCGAGCCCCTGCGTGGCCGGCCCGCGGCCGACCGCGACCAGGAGGTAGTCGGCGGAGACGGTCGTGCCGTCCTCGAGGGTGACGACGACGCCGTCCGCGTCCTGCGAGACGGACTGGAAGCGCACGCCCAGCTTGAAGGCGATGCCGCGCTTCTTGAAGGCCCGCTCCAGCTGCTTCGAGACGGACTCCTCCTCGTTGGGGACGAGGTGGGGCAGGCCCTCGACGATGGTGACCTCGGCGCCGAAGGAGCGCCACACGCTCGCGAACTCGACGCCGATCACGCCGCCGCCGAGGATCGCGACGCGCTTCGGCACCTCCTGCAGCTCGAGCGCCTGTTCGCTGGTGATCACGCGCCCGCCGATCTCCAGGCCGGGCAGCGAACGCGAGTACGAGCCGGTCGCGAGCACGACGTGCTTGCCGATGATGCGGTCGTCGCCCACCTGCACGGTGGTGGGGGAGACGAGCTTGCCCTCGCCCGCGATCACCGTGATCCCGTTGGCCTTGAGCAGGCCCTGCAGGCCCTTGTGCTTGCCCGCGATGAGGTTCTCGCGGTAGCTGTTGACCTTTGCGGCGTCGATGCCCGCGACGCTGGAGAGGATGCCGTAGGCCTCGCCCTCGCGGGCCACGTCGGCGATCTCCGCCGCGTGCAGCAGCGCCTTGGTCGGCACGCACCCGCGGTGGAGGCAGGTGCCGCCGAGCTTGTCCTTCTCGATGACGGCGGCGCTGAATCCCAGCTGCGTCGCACGGATCGCCGCAGCGTATCCGGCGCTTCCGCCACCCAGTACGACGATGTCAAACTGCTGATCGGCCAAGTGGGATCTCCCTCGGTGTATTCGCAACGGTGTCGGCGGTCCGTAATGGTCGTCGGACGCACTGCGTCCAGCCTACACCCGAGGGTATGACGGAGATCCGCCACGCGGGGGCGGCGGCGCGGGTTCGCTGAGGGCGTGACCGGATCCGGTCCCAACGCGTCCCGAGCTTCATAGGATGGAAGGGTGACGGATTCCATCTTCTCGGCAGAGTACGCGGAGCGCCGCGCGCGGGTACCGCGCGGGCTGCCGCTCGTCGTGGTGATGCAGGGGCTCAGCGACGCGGGCGGGGCGGTGGAGCAGCTTGAGGAGTACTTCTGGGAGCGCTCCCGTCCCGAGGAGATCCTGCGCTTCAACGCCGACCTCCTGCTCGACTACCGCGCCAGGCGCCCCGTGATCACCTTCGACGAGGACCACCTGGTCGACTACTCGCCCGAGGAGCTGACGCTGTGCCTCGCGCACGACGAGCTCGGCGCCCCCTTCCTGCTGCTCAGCGGCTACGAGCCCGACTTCCGCTGGGACCAGTTCATCGATGCCGTGCTGCTGCTCGTGCACGAGTTCGAGGTGTCGGTCACGGTGTGGACGCACGCGATCCCGATGCCGGTGCCGCACACCCGCCCCATCTCCATGACCGTGAGCGGATCCCGCGACGATCTCATCGAGGCGCGCTCCGTGTGGCGTCCCACCACGAAGCTCTCGGCGTCGGCCGGTCACGTGCTCGAGTACCGGCTGCACAGCCTGGGGGAGGAGGTCGTGGGCCTCGCGCTGCTCATCCCCCACTACCTCGCGAACACCGAGTACCCGGAGGCGCTGCACACCTCGCTCGACGGCATCATGGCGGCGACCGGCCTCATCCTGCCGACGGACGAGGTGCGCGAGCAGTCGCGCAGATTCCACGCGCAGGTCGACACGCAGATCGCCGAGAACGAGGAGTCCCTCGAGATGGTGCGCACGCTCGAGCGGCGGTACGACGCCTACATGGAGGATCAGAACGTGCGCTCCCCGCTGATCGGCGAGGACGGCTCGATCCCCACGGCCGACCAGCTCGCGAGCGAGCTCGAGCGGTTCCTGGCGGAGCGGCAAGGCGAGGCGAACGACGCCGAACCCGGCGAGGGCTGAGCCGCCTCCGCGCGCAGAGGCGGGGTGTCAGGAAGGCGCCGCGCGACGTGCAATAATTGATGATCTAGCCCATTCAATCCGAGTGGTCGCCCGCGCCGCGGGAATAATTCGGACTTGACATGGGTTTTCATGCTGTGAGCACCCGTTGGCCGGACCGGCTGCGGCCGACGGGCGATCCGAGACAGAGAGGCGGCTGCGTGGCAACTGCATCCACGACCAAGACTCGCGCCACTTCCGCGAAAGCGGCGAAGCAGGCTGACGAAGCCACTGCGGCTGAGACCACCGAGGAGACCGCAGCGGCTTCGAAGAAGCCTGCCGCGAAGAAGAAGAAGAAGACCGCGGCGAAGAAGCCCGCGACCAAGCGCGCCGCGAAGAAGGACCTCGTCGACGAGGCCGTGAACGAGGACGCGGAGCTCGAGGAGCACGTCGAGGCTCCCGAGGAGGAGAAGAAGGCGTCGACCGCCGATGAGCCGCTGCCCACCGGCGCGATCGTGCTCAAGGCCTCCGACGAGGAGGACGTGCCCACCGTCACCACCGCGATCCCCGGCGCCACCGCCGACCCGGTGAAGGACTACCTGAAGCAGATCGGCAAGGTCGCACTGCTCAACGCGGCCGAAGAGGTCGAGCTGGCGATGCGCATCGAGGCCGGCCTGTTCGCCGAGGAGAAGCTCGCGACCGAGAAGGGCCTGCCCAAGAAGCTCGAGCGCGAGCTGAAGTGGGTGGCCCGCGACGGCCAGCGCGCCAAGAGCCACCTGCTCGGCGCCAACCTGCGACTCGTCGTGTCGCTCGCGAAGCGCTACACGGGCCGCGGCATGCAGTTCCTCGACCTCATCCAGGAGGGCAACCTCGGCCTCATCCGCGCGGTCGAGAAGTTCGACTACACCAAGGGCTTCAAGTTCTCGACCTACGCGACGTGGTGGATCCGCCAGGCGATCACCCGCGCCATGGCCGATCAGGCCCGCACCATCCGCATCCCGGTGCACATGGTCGAGGTCATCAACAAGCTGGCCCGCGTGCAGCGGCAGATGCTGCAGGACCTGGGCCGCGAGCCCACTCCCGAGGAGCTGAGCCGCGAGCTCGACATGACCCCCGAGAAGGTCATCGAGGTGCAGAAGTACGGCCGCGAGCCGATCTCGCTGCACACTCCGCTCGGCGAGGACGGCGACAGCGAGTTCGGCGATCTCATCGAGGACACCGAGGCGGTCGTTCCGGCCGACGCGGTGGGCTTCACGATGCTGCAGCAGCAGCTCGAGCAGCTGCTCGACTCGCTCTCCGAGCGCGAGGCCGGCGTGATCCGCATGCGCTTCGGCCTGGGCGACGGCATGCCGAAGACCCTCGATCAGATCGGCGACACCTTCGGGGTGACGCGCGAGCGCATCCGCCAGATCGAGTCGAAGACCATGGCGAAGCTGCGCCACCCGAGCCGCAGCCAGCAGCTGCGCGACTACCTGGAGTAGGCCGGGCGCGGAAGCGTGCAGGAGCCCCGGGCGCTGCCCGGGGCTCCTGCTGTATATGTGCTGCTGCGTGTGGTCGTGATCCCGCCCCCGTCATCCTGCGCGCAGACGCGGGATCCATGCGCGACGGGCCGATGGGAGCAGCGGATCACGGGAAGAGCCCCCGGTCTCTGCGACCGGGGGCTCTTCCGCTGCTGTGCTCTGGATCCTGCGACTCGACGTGCTCGCGCAGGATGATCGCCTTCGCCTCGCTCAGGCGTTCAGCTTGTGGCTCTCGTCGTGCCACACCTCCGCCAGCGGGCGGAGCTTCGGCTCGTGCTTGTGCGCGTGGTGCGCGCAGAACAGCAGTTCGCTGCCGTTCAGCATGACCCGGACATAGGCCTGTGCGCCGCAGCTGTCGCAGCGGTCGAGCGCGGTGAGCGGGCGATCCGCAGCTTCGACCTCTTCGGCGCGATCCTGCTCGAGCGTCGTCATGGCGTCCTCCCGTTCCTCGGTTTCCAGTGGGTACACCTCTATCCAAGCACGCCGCGGGCGGTTTTCCTCGCAGCGGGCGCTCGGGTTCGCTGAACGCGTATCCGCGCCGACGCGCGTTCCCCACTCGCCGGGCCCGTGCGCGCCCGATGTCGGCGGTCTGCCCTAGGGTAGATGCGTCATCGAACAGAGGAGACCCCGACAGTGCCAGATTCGAGCTATTCCGCACGGCATCTCACCGTTCTCGAGGGGCTCGAAGCGGTGCGCAAGCGGCCGGGCATGTACATCGGCACGACCGACTCGCGCGGTCTCATGCACTGCCTCTGGGAGATCATCGACAACTCGGTCGACGAGGCCCTCGCGGGCTTCGGCGACGCGATCGGGATCACGCTGCACGACGACGGCAGCGTGACCGTCTCCGACAACGGGCGCGGCATCCCGGTCGACATCGAGCCGAAGAGCGGACTCTCGGGCGTGGAGCTGGTGTTCACCAAGCTGCACGCCGGCGGCAAGTTCGGCGGCGGCGGCTACGCCTCGTCGGGCGGTCTGCACGGCGTGGGGGCCTCGGTGGTCAACGCCCTCTCGTCGCGGCTCGACGTCGAGGTCGACCGCGACGGCAAGACCTGGGCGATGTCCTTCCGGCACGGCGAGCCGGGGATCTTCTCGGGCGACGGCCCGGACAGTCCGTTCAGCCCCTTCGAGGAGTCCTCCGAGCTGCGTGTGGTCGGCAAGGTGAAGAAGGGCGTCACCGGGACCCGGGTGCGGTACTGGGCCGATCCGCAGATCTTCCTGTCGACGGCGCGATTCGAACCGGACTCCCTCGTCGCGCGCGCGCGCCAGACCGCCTTCCTCGTGCCGGGACTCGAGATCGAGATCACCGACCGCCGACCCGAGTCGGTCGGAGAGTCCGGCGAGCCGCCCGTGCACCGCTTCGCCTACGAGGGCGGCATCTCGGAGTTCGTGGACTTCCTGGCCGTCGACGCGCCGCTCACCGAGACCTGGCGGGTCACCGACGGCGGTACCTTCACCGAGACGGTGCCCGTGATGGACGAGCAGACGGGGCACCTGGTCTCGCGGGAGGTCGAGCGCCGCTGCGAGGTCGACATCGCGCTGCGCTGGGGCACGGGGTATGACACCGAGATCCAGAGCTTCGTCAACATCATCGCGACGCCCAAGGGCGGCACGCACCTCAGCGGCTTCGAGCAGGGCCTCACCAAGTTCTTCCGCAAGCAGATCGAGCAGAACGCGCGCAAGCTGAAGGCGGGCAGCGACAAGCCCGACAAGGACGACATCCTCACCGGGCTGACCGCCGTGGTGACGGTGCGGGTGCCCGAGCCTCAGTTCGAGGGGCAGACCAAGGAGGTGCTCGGCACCGCCGCGGTGCGTGCGATCGTGTCGCGCGCGATCGTCACGGGGCTGACCGAGCGCTACGAGTCGACGAAGAAGCACGACCGCACCCAGACGGGCGCGCTGCTCGAGAAGATGGTCTCGGAGATGAAGGCGCGCATCGCGCTGCGGGCCCAGCGCGACACCGCCCGGCGCAAGAGCTCGCTCGAGAGCTCCTCGCTCCCGGCGAAGCTCATCGACTGCCGCTCGAAGGACGTGGCGGAGACCGAGCTGTTCATCGTGGAGGGCGACAGCGCGCTCGGCACCGCGCGGCCGGCGCGCGACAGCGAGTTCCAGGCACTGCTGCCGATCCGCGGCAAGATCCTGAACGTGCAGAAGGCCTCGGTCGCCGAGATGCTCGGCAACGCCGAGTGCGGCGCCATCATCAAGGTGATCGGCGCGGGATCGGGTCGCGACTTCGAGCTCGAGTCGGCGCGCTACGGCAAAGTGATCCTGATGAGCGATGCCGACGTCGACGGAGCGCACATCCGCACCCTGCTGCTCACGCTCTTCTTCCGCTATATGCGCCCGATGCTGGAGGCCGGCCGCGTCTACGCCGCCGTGCCGCCGCTGCACCGGGTGATCGTGCAGAACTCCGGACGCAAGCCGAACGACGTCGTCTACACCTACAGCGAGAAGGAGCTGCAGGGGCTGCTGGCCGACTTGCGGCGGCGGGGCAAGAAGTACCAGGAGCCGATCCAGCGCTACAAGGGACTCGGCGAGATGGACGCGGATCAGCTCGCGGAGACCACCATGGATCGCGAGCACCGCACGCTGCGGCGGGTGCGGGTCGAGGACGCGCACGCGGCCTCGCAGGTGTTCGAGCTGCTCATGGGCAACGAGGTCGCCCCCCGCAAGGAGTTCATCATCGACAACGCCGACGATCTGGATCGCGAGCGCATCGACGCGTAGCCGCACCACGCGGCCGCGGCTCTTGATAGGCTGGATCCCGACAGCGCCTAGGGTTCCGGGGACTCGCTCCCGTCTGGTCCGAGCGGCGCCACGGCGGATCCCACGACCGTCGTCATCTGACAGGACAAAAGCCCGGAGGAACCTCGCCCGTCGCGCCGATCGCGGCGGGCAGAAGGTTCTGCCATGCCCGTCCTCGCCGTCACCCTCGCGCTGGCCGCCGCTGTCGCCCACGCCGCCTGGAACATCGTCGCCCACGGATCGAGCCGCTCCGGGGTGCCCTTCCTCTGGTGGGGCGCGGTGCTCAGCGCGGGGATCTGGGCGTTCGCGGTCCCGCTGACCGGTGGGATCGGGCGGGCCGACATCGCGGGCCTGCTCGTGGGCATCGCGGTGTCGGGCGCGCTCCACGTCGTCTACATGCTCGTGCTGCAGCGGGGATACGCCAGCGGAGACCTCTCGACGGTCTACGCGACGGCGCGCGGCACCGGCCCGCTGCTGACGGTGCTGATCGCGATGGGGCTGCTGGGGGAGAGGCCGGGTCTGCTCGCGCTGCTGGGGGTAGCGCTGGTCGTGGGCGGTGTGGTCGCGTTCGGGATCATCGGGAGAGCCCCGGTGCGCCAGGGTGTGCGCGGGGCGGATCCCGCCCTCGTCTACGGACTGCTGACCGGTGCCGCCATCGCCGTCTACACGGTTTGGGACGCGTACGTGGTGACCGGCATCGGGGTGGCCCCCGTGGCGTTCATGGTGGGCTGCTGCGCGGTGGAGGTGCTGTTCTTCACCGCGCTGCTGCTCCGGAGAGGCGGGACGGCGGTGCGGCTGCGCGGCGAGCTGCGCCGCGACTGGCGCCGGCTGCTCGCCTTCGGCGTGCTCTCGCCGCTCTCGTACGTGCTCGCCCTCACCGCGGTGACGATGGCGCCGGTCTCGCTCGTCGCCCCGGTGCGGGAGGCCAGCGTGGTGCTCGTGGGGCTCTACGGGGTGATCCGGCACCGGGAGAGCCGGCCGGTGCTGCGCGTGGCGGCCGCAGCGGTCGTGGTGCTCGGTGTGCTGCTCATCGGCTTGTGAGGCGGCGGGACGCGACTCGGGGTCGTGTCAGCCCGGGAGGTGGCTCAGCAGCAGCGCGCCGGCCGACAGCACGAGCATTCCGAGGCAGTTCACCCAGAACGCCGTGCCGAAGAACCGCGCTCGCACGTGGGCGGCCGCCGCGCACACGAAGTAGCCGACGACCCCGACGTTCGCGGCGAAGCCCACACCCGGCAGCCAGATGCCGGCGACGAGGCCCGCGGCCGCGAACAGCTTGATGACGATCAGGGTCCACCACCAGTCCCGGGGGAATCCGACCCCGTTCAGGCAGTCCCGGACGAACGCGGGCGGGCGGAGGGAGAGCACGGCGTCGCCGAAGACGATCGCGGCGAGCAGCGCCTGCGGCCACCAGGGATCGGGGAGCAGGATCATGTCGTTCCCTCCGCTCGGATGCCGCCGGTGGACGACGGCGAGTACCGGACGGACCCGCTCACCGGGCGTGCGCCTCAAGCTATCACGCGATCGAGCGGGCTGCGATCCTCCGTTCAACCGTTCGATCGATGCCGTCGCCCGCCGTCGCGGGTAGCGTGCAGGGCATCACCGTTCGATCGTCGGAGGAGACCCGGTGGATTCACGCACCCGCCCCCGCGGCGCTCGCTGCGCGGCGGCCCTGTCGCTCGCGCTCGCCGCGCGGGTCAGGGCGCGGCGCCGATGTAGGCGGCTGCGCCGTCGATGGGCTGTCCCGATCCGTCGCGCTTGCCGAGCTCGGTCGGCAGCTTGCGCGCCGCGCCGTCGGCCGCGAGGGCGCGCGGCTCGCCCGTGCCCACCCAGGCGCACGCGATCTGGTCCTCCCACTTGAGGAAGCGCTGGGCGCGTACGCCGCCGGTCGCCCGGCCCTTGGCGGGGAACTCGGCCCAGTCCGACACCTTCGCGGTGGCGACATCCGTGCCCGGGAGCGTGATGGAGCTGTCGGCCACGGTGACCACACGTGCCTCGACGCCCTCGGGGATCGCTCCGGCGAACACGACGCTCGCCTCGGCGGAGAGCCGGATTCCCGCCATGCCTCCGGCGGGCCGTCCCTGCGGACGCACCGAGGAGGCGGGGAAGCGCAGCAGCTGGGCATCGCTCGTGACCACCGCGAACTCGGCGTCGTCGGGAGCCGGGAACGCGCCGACCAGGCGATCCCCGGGCTTCAGGCCGATGAGTTCGAAGGACGGCTTCGCCGGCAGATCGGTGAGCACCACGCGCTTCACGGTGCCCTGCGCGGTGAAGAGGCCGATCGGGATCTCGGAGCCGGCGGCGGCCTCGCCGTCGCCGAGGGCCACGATCCCGACCACCCGGAGCCTCTTGTCGGCGATGCCGAGATAGTCGGTGAGCTTGACACCGGCCGAGAAGGCGATCGATGCCGCCGGGACGAGTGGCAGGTCGACCGGTGTGAAGCGGTGCAGGGTGCCATCGCTGAGGACCGCCCCGAGCTCGCCCCGCACGGTGCCGTCGGCGCTCGAGGAGACCGCGCCGTGCTTGGTGGCGCGGGACGCGGAGCGGGGCGACTCGGCCGCTTCGGGATCCCGGTCGACCCGGAGCGCCCGTCCGGTCGCCGACAGCAGCACCGTGCAGGGCGTGTCGGCCACCTGCAGCGCGTCGGCGGAGGATGGCGCGCGCGACGGCCGGGCGACGGCGCCGGTCAGCACGGTGCGGCGCGGGGTGCCGAAGGCCTCGGCCGCCTGGTCCAGCTCGGTCGACACGACCTCGCGCAGCCGTTCGGGGCTGCCGAGGATCTCGAGGAGCTCCTCGATCTCCGCGCGCAGCTGATCGCGCTCGGCCTCGAGCTCGACGCGGGAGAACTTGGTGAGCCGGCGCAGGCGCAGCTCGAGGATGTACTCGGCCTGCGCCTCGGAGAGGTCGAACACCTGCATGAGGCGCGTGCGCGCCGTCTCGGCGTCGTCGCTCGTGCGGATGAGCTGGATCACCTCGTCGATGTCGAGGATCGCGATGAGCAGGCCCTCGACGAGGTGCAGCCGTTCGCGCCGCTTGCGCAGCCGGAACTCGGAGCGGCGCGTGATGACGGCGAGGCGGTGATCGAGGAAGACGCGCAGCATCTCGCGCAGCCCGAGGGTCTGCGGCTGCCCCTGCACGAGCGCCACCGAGTTGATGCTGAACGAGTCCTCCAGCGGCGTGTAGCGGTAGAGCTGCTCGAGCACGGCCTCGGGGGAGAACCCCGTCTTGAGGCTGATGACGAGGCGGAGCCCGTTCTTGCGGTCGGTGAGGTCGGCGACGTCGGAGATGCCGGAGAGCTTCTTCGCCTCGACGCCCTGCTTGATCTTCTCGATCACCCGCTCCGGCCCCACGAGGTGCGGGAGCTCGGTGACGATGAGCCCCGTGCGCCGCGGGCCGAGCGGCTCCACGGAGACCTTCGCCCGGGTGCGGAAGGCGCCGCGGCCGGTGCGATAGGCGTCCTTCACCCCGTCGAGACCGACGATGATGCCGCCGCCCGGCAGGTCGGGCCCCGGGATGAACTCCATGAGCTCGTCGACCGTGGCCTCGGGGTGGTGGAGCAGGTGCTTGGCGCCGTCGACGACCTCGATGAGGTTGTGGGGGGCGAGATTCGTCGCCATGCCGACCGCGATGCCGCTCGCGCCGTTCACCAGCAGGTTGGGCACCGCCGAGGGCAGCACATCGGGCTGCATGATCTGGTTGTCGTAGTTCGGGACGAAGTCGACCACGTCCTCGTCGAGCGACTCCGTCATGGCGAGCGCGGCGCCGGCGAGCCGGGCCTCCGTGTATCGGGAGGCCGCGGGGCCGTCGTCGAGCGAGCCGAAGTTGCCGTGGCCGTCGACCAGCGGCAGCCGCATCGCGAAGCCCTGCGCCATGCGCACGAGGGCGTCGTAGATCGACGCGTCGCCGTGCGGGTGCAGCTTGCCCATGACCTCGCCCACCACGCGGGCCGACTTGACGTGGCCCTTCTCCGGGCGCAGGCCCATGTCCTGCATCATGAAGAGGATGCGGCGCTGCACGGGCTTCAGCCCGTCGCGGGCATCGGGCAGGGCGCGGGAGTAGATCACCGAGTAGGCGTACTCGAGGAACGATCCCTCCATCTCCTGCGAGATGTCGATGTCCTCGATGCGCTCGCCGGCCATCTCGTGCGCGGCGCGAGCGCTCGGGGATGCGGCGTTGTCGGGGGAGGCGCTGGGTGCGTCGGTCATAATGGAGTTCATGCTACCGACGACCGCCGACAACGGTGCGAGGCTTGCCGCGATTCTGCCAAGCGGGCTCGCGACGGTCGCCCGCGGGCTCGGATCCGAGCTGCCCGAGGAGCTCGCCTTCGCGGCGACGAGCGGGATCGCCGATCGCCTGCCCGCCGCGCGATCGTTCGTGATGGTGGTGGTCGACGGGCTCGGCCACGCCAACCTCGCCGCGGCGAAGGGTCATGCCCCGGCGCTCGCGCGGCTGCAGCGGCGGCGCATCGAGACCGTCGCGCCGTCGACCACCGGCGCCGCCCTCACCACGCTCACCACGGGCGCCCTGCCCGGCGAGCACGGGCTCATCGGCTACCGCATCAGGCACCCGCGGCTGGGGCTCGTCACCACGCTCAAGGACTGGCAGGGCATCGAGGATCGGGCCGCCTGGCAGCGCGCCGAGCCGCTGTTCGGGCTCGCCGAGCGGCTGGGGGCGAGGCCCGTGGCGATCGGGCGGCCCGCGCACGCGGTCGGCGGCCTGACGGAAGCGATCCTCACCGGGGCCGAGTACCACCCGGGGCAGCGCATCGAGGACCGCTTCGAGGTCGCCTCGCGCCTGCTGCGCTCGGGGGATCCATTGGTCGCGTACCTCTACATCGACGAGCTGGACAAGGCCGCCCACGATCGGGGGTGGCAGAGCGCCGCCTGGCTGCGGCGGCTCGAGCAGCTGGACGCCTCCCTCGACGGGTTCCTGCGCACGCTGCCGGGCGATACCGGCGTGGTGGTCACCGCCGACCACGGCATGGTCGACGTGCAGTCGCATCAGCAGGTGATGCTCGACGCGGATCCCGGGTTGCTGGAGGACGTCGCGGATGTCGGGGGCGAGCCCCGCTTCCGGTCGCTGTACCTGCGCGAGGGGGCCGACGCCGGGGCTGTAGCCGCGCGGTGGGCGGAGACGGAGGGATCCCGGGCCTCGGTGGTGACGCGCGACCAGGCGATCTCGTCCGGTTGCTTCGGTCCCGTGGCGCCGGAGGTGGCGCCCCGCCTCGGCGACGTGCTCATCGCCGCGCGCAAGCAGGTCGCCTACTACCGGAGCACGGACGACCCCCGCGCGCTGGCCATGGTGGGGCAGCACGGCTCGTTCAGCGAGGACGAGCGCGGTGTGCCGCTGGCGCTCGCGGGAGCGCTCGCGGGCAGCGGCTTCGCATCGGCCGTGGCCGAAGCGGCGGCGCTCCGCGGTTGACGAGGCCTCCGTCGGTCGAGCGAGGCGCAGTCGACGGAGGCGAAGCGCAGGGTCTAGGCGGGATCCTCGTCGCTGCGGGTGCCGAAGAGGATGTCGTCCCAGCTCGGGATCGAGGCGCGGCCCTTGCGGCCGGAGCGCTCCTGCGGCTCGCGGTCGGCGGACTGCGTTCCCCCGTCGCGGTTCTCGGGGCGCGGCGCGGGCACCGGAGTCGGCCTGGGCGGAGCGGTGTCCTCTCCGTCGGAGTTCTTCCCGGAGCCGTCGGAGTTGCCGGAGGACACGCCGGCCCCCTGCCAGATGCTCCGCGCCCGCGGAGCCGTCTCCTCCGCCTCCGGGGCGGCCGTGGGTACCGCGGAGGGCGCGGCCGGCGGGGCATCGACCCCGCGGCCGGCCGGGTGCCGTTCGGCGGCGCCCCGATCGCGGTCGCGCTCCCCGCGCCGCTTCCGCAGCGCGTCGAGCAGATCCGCCGTCTGACTCAGATCCGCGGGCTGCTGCTCGCCGGTCTTGATGGCGCGCTGGTCGATCTCGCGGCGTCGCTCGTACTCGGCGTTGGTGTCGGAGAGCGCCGGCGGCGTATCGTCCTGCGCCTCCGCGGGCGCTTCGTCCTCGATCTCGAGGGGCAGCTGCGAGGTGTCGAACGCGCCGGAGTCGAAGCGGCCCGACTGCTCGGCGTTGTCGACCGCTCGCAGCTTGGGGATGAGGCGATCGCCGACGTCGCCGAGCTTGGAGAGGTTGACCGCGTCGGGGTTCACGGGGGAGAGGGTGCCCTTGCGGTGCTCGAACGACCACACCGCTCGGTGCGCGACGTCGTGCGAGATGAACTCGAGGCTCACCATCCAGCCCGTCTCCTCGTCGCGCCAGGACTCCCACTCGCTGGTGTCGGCGCCGAGCGCGATGAGCCGTTCGGCGATCACGGCGCCGAAGCGCTGATCGGCGTCGTCATCGGCATCGGTGCGCACCGCGACGGCGTGCGCGCGCTCGAGGATGTACCGCCGTTCGGCCAGCACCGGCTCAGCGTACCGCTCGATGTCGGCCTCGTCGAGATCCATCTCCTTGGCGACCTGGGCGCGGGATCTGCCGGCCCGGATGAGGGCCTGGATCTCCCGCGGGCGCACGCGGGCCGTGTCCCGCTCGCGCCGGCTGAGGTGCCGGAGTTCGCTCAGCACCGCATCGTCGACGACCAGGCGGAACTCCTCCTCGGCGTCGTTCGCCACAATCAGCGACCGGTCATCGCGTCGCACAAAGCGCAGTTCGTCCATCGGCGCATCCCTTTCGTGATTCGCGAACCAGGCTCGCACAGCACAGGGTAATCCCGCGGTATTGACTCGGCGCGTGCGAAAGTTCGCGGTGCGGCGCTACGCGCTCAGAGAACTCGCAGTCGCAGAGTTTGCGTCCGACGCGCATCGTAAGGCAGACTATGGCCGCTCGCAGGTTGGAGGTGCCGTCGCACGGCACGGGAATGCAGGAGAGAATGGCCACCGATTACGACGCCCCGCGCAAGTCCGAAGAAGATGCCGAGTCGATCGAGGCGCTGAAGGAACGCGGCCCCGCGAAGGGTGTTTCGGGACTCGACTCGGAAGACGCCGACAACCCCAGCATGTTCATCGGGGGCTCGGACCTGTCCGACGTGGAGCTCGACGTCGTCGTGCTCCCGCAGCAGGACGACGAGTTCACCTGCGTCAACTGCTTCCTCGTGCGGCACCGCTCCCAGATCGATCACGAGACCGAGCTCGGGCCCGTCTGCGCCGAGTGTTCTCACTGAAACGCGGCTCGAACTCCGAATGAAACGCGTCTGCGTTTCATATTCGAGCCGGTGCGGCCACTGCCGCAGGCGTTTCAGACAGCCAGTACCGGCGCTCCGCTCGCTCAGCGACCGGGCGCCCGCGCCGCCTCGATCGCGTCGGCGAGGCGACGGGGGTGCCGGGTGGTGAGGATCCAGACGGGCGCGGGATCCGCGGGGTCGATGTTCTCGATGCGCAGGCCGCTGTGGATCCAGCCCCGCACGAGCAGGAAGCTGCGCGCATCGAGGCCGGGGCCGATCGCGGCGCGCAGCGCCTCCGAGCCGAGGAGCTCGATCTCTCCCAGCTGATCGACCGGGATCGTGGCGCGGTCGGCGACGAGGCGCCCCTCGACCAGGCTGATGGTCGGGCTGAGCAGGAGCAGCGTCGCCGATGCGATCAGGTAGACGATCACACCGGTCGGCAGGGCGATCGCCGCGTTGACGGGCGTCAGCACGAGGGCGACCGCCGGGATGACGAGGAGCAGGGCGACGAAGAGGCCCGGTCCCGGAATGAGTCGTTCGCGATAGCTGCGCGTGGATACGTCGGGGGAGGTCGCTCCGGTCATGCCTCCATTATCCTCCTCGGATGCGTGGGGTTCGCCGAGAGCCGTCCGCGGACGCAGCCCGATCGACGCTCGATCCGATAACCTGTCCGGGTGACCGATGTCGTAGAGATCCCCATCCGAGCCGAGAATCCGCCGCGCTACGCGCACGCCGACGACGCCGGCGCCGACCTGCGCGCCGCCGAGGCGGTCGAGATCGCCCCGGGCGAGCGGGCGCTCATCGGCACGGGCGTCTCGATCGCGCTGCCGGAGGGGTACGCCGCCTTCGTGGTGCCGCGCAGCGGGCTCGCGGCGAAGCACGGCATCACGGTGCTCAACACGCCCGGCACCGTCGACGCGGGGTATCGCGGCGAGGTCAAGGTGACGCTGCTGAACACCGACCGCGAGCGCAGCTTCCGGGTGGAACCGGGCGACCGGATCGCGCAGGTGATCCTCATGCCCGTCTCACGAGCGGTGTTCGTGCCGGTGGCGGAGCTCCCCGAGAGCGATCGCGGTGCGGGCGGCTTCGGGTCGACCGGCGTGCGGGGCTGATCCGGAACGGATTCGGGTCGCGCGCACGCGCGGCCGCTACAGGGCCTCCGGAGCGGGGCCGCGGACAAGGAGTATGAGAGCAAGATGAGCGAAGCAGAGCAGCGCGGGGCCGACGAGGTCGAGCTGCGCGAGGAGGCGATCCCCGAGCTCGACGACTCGAAGTCGGCTCCCGAGGACCGCGCCGAGGCCGGCCCCTTCGACGCGAGCGAGGTGCCGGCGATGCGTCCCTACGTCGATCTGGGCGGCATCAAGGTGGCCCCGCGAGAGGGGCTGCAGCTGCGCCTCGAGGTCGACGAGCGCGCGAACCGCGTGGTGGCGGTGTCGCTCGAGTACGCCGATTCCCTGCTGCAGGTGCAGGCCTTCGCGGCCCCCAAGACGACCGGTCTGTGGAACGGCGTCCGGGGCGAGCTGAGCCAGCAGATGGCGGGGCAGGGCGCGACGATCGCGGAGGAGGCCGGTCCGCTCGGCCCCGAGCTGCTCGTGCGGAGCCAGGCCCCGGCCGAGCAGGGCGGCGGCGCCCGGGTCGTGCGCTTCATCGCGGTCGACGGCCCGCGCTGGATGCTGCGCGGAGTGATCATGGGCAAGGCCGCGGTCGACGCCGCCGCGCGGGAGTCGGTCATCGATCTCTTCCGAGAGCTCGTGGTGGTGCGCGGCGAGCAGCCGATGCCGCCGAGCGAGCTGCTGCCGCTGAAGGTGCCCGCGGGTGTGCAGGCGCAGCGCCAGGCCCCTCAGGGCGGGGCCCAGCAGGCGTGAACGGCCTCCAATCGGAGGGGCCGGAGCGCTCGGATGAGCCCGGGCGCTCGGATGAGCCCGGGCGCTCGGAGGCGTCCGAGCCGTCGGGCGGATCGCAGGATCTCGATGCGCCGCAGGAGTCCGGCCCGGAGGCCCGGGGGTCGGAGCCGCGCCGAGCCGGGCTCGGTCGTGTGGTCGAGGCCGGTCTCCACGGCGAGGCGGTGTCCGCCCGCGGACTGCTGGAGGCGATCGGCGGCTGGCGGGGGATCGCGGAGACGCTCCTGCCCGCGACCGTCTACCTCACCCTCTTCGTCTTCACCCGCGACGCGCGGATCTCGGCGATCGCGCCGCTCGTGCTGGCCGCGCTGGCCTTCGCCTGGCGGCTGATCCGGCGCGAGCCGATGCAGGCCGCGCTGTCGGGGCTGCTCGGCGTGGTCATCTGCGTCGGGGTGACCCTGTTCACGGGCCGCGGTGAGGACTACTACCTGCCGGGGTTCTGGATCAACGGCGCCTGGATCGCCGCGCACACGATCTCGCTGCTCGTCGGGTGGCCGCTCATCGGCCTGCTGCTCGGCTTCCTGCGCAGCTCGCTGACCGAGTGGCGGAAGGAGCCGCTGCTGCGCCGCGCTGCGCGGCTGTGCACGCTGCTCTGGATCGCGGCGTTCGCCGCCCGCCTGATCGTGCAGCTGCCGCTCTACTTCGCCGCGCAGGGCGGCGACACCGCCGCGACCGATGCGCTCGGGCTCGCGCGCCTGCTCATGGGGGTGCCGCTCTTCGCGCTGGCGGCGATCCTGACCTGGCTCGTGCTCAGCCGCGTGTCCGCCACGCTCGACGCGGCGCGCGGCGATGAGGCTTCATCTGATGATTCCGGTGCGGGATCCGTTGAAAACACTGGGAAAGGCGCGGCGTCCGAGTGACAATGAAGGGGTCGACTTCGGTGTAGAATTATCTCGACATCGAGAGACTTTAGCTCGGCCGAGCCTGTTCGGCCGGCGAACAACAGCCGCCGGGGAGCCCCGTCGGCAGACATACGGAGGAGCCTCATGGGAGCCGTCAACAGCTTCGACGCGAAGAGCACCCTCGCCGTCGGCGAGCAGGAGTACGAGATCTACCGGATCGATCGGGTGCCCGGCCACGAGCGCCTGCCGTACAGCCTGAAGGTGCTGCTGGAGAACCTGCTCCGCACCGAGGACGGCGCCAACGTGACGCAGGCGCACATCGAGGCGCTCGGCGGCTGGGACCCGGCGGCCGAGCCCGACACCGAGATCCAATTCACCCCCGCCCGCGTGATCATGCAGGACTTCACGGGTGTGCCCTGCGTGGTCGACCTCGCGACGATGCGCGAGGCCGTGGTCGATCTCGGCGGCAGCCCCGACAAGATCAACCCGCTGGCTCCGGCCGAGATGGTCATCGACCACTCGGTCATCTCGGACGTCTACGGAACCCCGGGCGCCGCGGCCCGCAACGTCGAGATCGAGTATCAGCGCAACGGCGAGCGGTACCAGTTCCTGCGCTGGGGCCAGGGCGCCTTCGACGAGTTCAAGGTCGTGCCCCCGGGCACGGGCATCGTGCACCAGGTCAACATCGAGTACCTGGCCCGCGTCACCTTCACCCGCAACGTGGACGGTGCGCTGCAGGCCTACCCCGACACCTGCGTCGGCACCGACTCCCACACCACCATGGAGAACGGCCTCGGCGTGCTCGGGTGGGGCGTCGGCGGCATCGAGGCCGAGGCGGCCATGCTCGGCCAGCCGATCTCCATGCTCATCCCGCGCGTCGTCGGCTTCAAGCTCTCGGGCCAGATCCCGGCCGGCGTCACCGCGACCGACGTGGTGCTCACCATCACCCAGATGCTGCGCAAGCACGGGGTCGTGGGCAAGTTCGTCGAGTTCTACGGCGAGGGTGTCGGATCGGTGCCGCTCGCGAACCGCGCCACCATCGGCAACATGAGCCCCGAGTTCGGGTCGACCGCGGCGATGTTCCCCGTCGACGACGTCACCCTCGACTACCTGCGCCTCACCGGCCGCAGCGAGGAGCAGATCGACCTCATCCGCGCCTACACGCAGGCGCAGGGCATGTGGCACGATCCCGCCCGCGAGCCCGAGTTCAGCGAGTACCTCGAGCTCGACCTCGGCAGCGTCGTCTCCTCGATCGCCGGTCCGAAGCGTCCGCAGGACCGCATCGAGCTGTCGCGCTCGAAGGACCAGTTCGAGCTCGACCTCAAGAACTACGCCCAGGCGGCCAACCCGGCGAAGGTCAAGGACGAGCAGGGCCGGGAGTTCGTGATCGACCACGGCGCGGTGACCCTCGCCTCGATCACCTCCTGCACCAACACCTCGAACCCGTCGGTGATGCTCGCCGCGGGCGTGCTCGCGCGCAACGCGGCGGCGAAGGGGCTCAAGGCGAAGCCGTGGGTCAAGACCACGCTCGCCCCCGGGTCGAAGGTCGTCACCGACTACTACGAGAAGTCGGGTCTCAAGCACGACCTCGAGAAGCTCGGCTTCTACACGGTGGGTTACGGATGCGTCACCTGCATCGGCAACTCGGGCCCCCTGAACGAGGAGATCTCGCAGGCGGTCAACGAGAACGACCTCGCGGTCACCGCGGTGCTCTCGGGCAACCGCAACTTCGAGGGCCGCATCAACCCCGACATCAAGATGAACTACCTCGCGAGCCCGCCGCTCGTGATCGCGTACTCGCTCGCCGGCACCATGGACTTCGACTTCGAGACCCAGGCGCTCGGGCAGGACGAGGACGGCAACGACGTCTTCCTGCGCGACATCTGGCCGGACCCCGTCGAGGTGCAGAAGATCGCCGACGACTCGATCGACTCCGATATGTTCAAGTCGAAGTACGCGACCGTCTTCGACGGCGACGAGCACTGGACCTCGCTGCCCACGCCGGACGGCAACACCTTCGCCTGGGACGAGAAGTCGACCTACGTGCGCAAGGCGCCCTACTTCGACGGCATGCAGGCCGAGCCCTCGCCCGTCACCGATATCAGGGGAGCGCGGGTGCTCCTGAAGCTCGGCGATTCGGTCACCACCGACCACATCAGCCCGGCGGGCAGCTTCAAGGCCGAGACCCCGGCCGGTCAGTACCTCGTGGCCAACGGCATCGCGCCGAAGGACTTCAACACCTACGGCTCGCGCCGCGGCAACCACGAGGTCATGATCCGCGGCACCTTCGCGAACATCCGCATCCGCAACCAGCTCCTCGCGGCCGAGAACGACGGCAAGGGTGTCGAGGGCGGCTTCACCCGCGACTTCACGCAGGAGGGCGGCCCGCAGGCCTACGTCTACGACGCGTCGCAGAACTACCAGGCGGCTGACATCCCGCTGGTGGTGCTCGGCGGCAAGGAGTACGGCTCCGGGTCGTCGCGCGACTGGGCGGCGAAGGGCACGCGCCTGCTCGGCGTGAAGGCCGTCATCACTGAGAGCTTCGAGCGCATCCACCGCTCGAACCTCATCGGCATGGGCGTGCTGCCGCTGCAGTTCCCGCAGGGGCAGAGCGCCGACGACCTGGGGCTCGACGGCACCGAGACCTTCGACATCACCGGCGTCGAGCAGCTCAACGAGGGCGTCACCCCAAAGACGGTCGCGGTGATCGCGACCAAGGCCGACGGCTCGCAGGTGGCCTTCGACGCCGTGGTGCGCATCGACACCCCGGGCGAGGCGGACTACTACCGCAACGGCGGCATCCTGCAGTACGTGCTGCGCTCGCTGGTGTAAGCGCCGGCGCGGTCGGATCGGCAGCTGCGCGGAGGGCCCGGGGCTTCGGCTCCGGGCCCTCCGGCATGCCCGGGCGTCATGTCCGGGCCGCTGCGCGCGCAGTAGACTGACGGAATGCTTGAGGATATCGAGGGTCCGCGGGATCTGGACGCGCTGGATCCCGATGACCTGAGAACCCTCGCCGCCGAGATCCGCGAGTTCCTCATCGCGGAGGTCGCGAAGACCGGCGGGCACCTCGGCCCCAACCTCGGTGTCGTGGAGCTCACGATCGCCCTCCACCGCGTCTTCGACTCGCCCCGCGACCCGATCGTCTTCGACACGGGCCACCAGAGCTATGTGCACAAGCTGCTGACCGGCCGCAAGGACTTCGCCCGCCTGCGGCAGCGCGGGGGCCTCGCCGGCTACCCCCAGCGCGCCGAGTCGCCGCACGACGTCGTCGAGAGCTCCCACGCCTCGAGCTCCCTGAGCTGGGCCGACGGCATCTCGCGCGCCTTCGCCCGCCGCGCGGTCTCGGATTCCGAGCAGCGGGATCGCCACGTGGTGGCGGTGGTGGGAGACGGCGCCCTCACCGGCGGCATGACCTGGGAGGCGCTGAACAACATCACCGACGACAACAACCGCAACCTGGTGATCGTCGTCAACGACAACGGACGCTCCTACGCGCCCACGATCGGCGGCATGGCCCGCTTCCTCAACTCGGTGCGCACGACGGCGAGCTACCGCGACCTGCAGGAGGGGAGCGAGAAGCTCTTCTCGGCCTTCGGGTCACCCGGCCGCACGGTCTACCGTGCGGCTCGAGGGGCCATGCGCGGCATCGCCAGCCGCGCCTCGGGCAACCAGGACCTCTACTCCAACCTCGACATCAAGTACGTGGGTCCCGTCGACGGTCACGATCTGGAGGCCCTCGAGGAGGCGCTGCGCCAGGCGAAGGGCTATGGACGTCCGACGCTCGTGCACGTGATCACGGAGAAGGGCCGGGGCTACGCCCCGGCGGAGAACGACATCGCCGACCAGTTCCACTCGGTGGGCCGGATCGATCCGGGCAGCGGGGAGCCGATGCAGCCGTCGAACGGGCGCAGCTGGACCTCGGTGTTCCGCGAGCGGATCCTGGAACTCGCCGAGGCCGACGATCGCATCGTGGGCATCACCGCCGCGATGCTCGCCCCGACCGGACTCGACCTGCTCGCCGAACGACACCCCGAGCGCGTGTTCGACGTGGGCATCGCCGAGCAGCACGCCGCCACGAGCGCGGCGGGACTCGCCTACGGCGGGCTGCACCCGGTGGTGGCGATCTACGCGACCTTCATGAACCGGGCGTTCGACCAGTTGCTCATGGACGTGGCGCTGCACCGCGCAGGCGTCACCTTCGTGCTGGATCGGGCCGGGATCACCGGCCCGGACGGGGCGAGTCACAACGGGGTCTGGGATCTCGCCATGCTGCAGATCGTGCCGGGGATCCGGATCGCCGCCCCGCGCGACGAGGCCACGCTGCGGGAGCTGCTGGGCGAGGCCGTGGTCGTGTCCGACGGGCCCACGGTGATCCGCTACCCGAAGGGGGCCGCGGGCGGGGCGCTGCCCGCGCTGCGCCGCAGCCCCGACGGCGTCGACGTGCTGCGCGACGGCCGGGAGCGGGGTGCGACGGGCGACGTGCTCTTCGTGACCGTCGGCCCGATGGCCCGCGTCGCGCTCGAAGCGGCGGAGCTCCTCGCCGAGCAGGGCATCGGCGCCACGGTGATCGACCCGCGCTGGGTGGTGCCGATCGCCGGCTCGGTGGTCGAGCTCGCACGCTCCCACCGGCTCCTCATCAGCATCGAGGACGGGATCCGCGTGGGCGGGGTCGGCACGCGCATCCGGCAGGCGCTGCGCGACGCCGGCGTCGACACCGCCGTGAGCGAGCTCGGCACTCCCGACGCGTTCCCGGAGCACGCCTCGCGCGAGGAACTGCTCGAGCAGGCCGGTCTCACCGCCACGCGGATCGCGGCGGACGTCGCCGCGCAGGTGCGCGGCGAGCGCATCCCGGTCGCCCGCCCGGAGGGATGACCGGGCGCGGGCTCGGCGAACGGGCAAACGCGAGGATCCGCCCGCCTCGATGAACGCGGCGAGCGGAACCCCAGCGGGGAACCGGGCTAGTGGGCGCCGGCGATGGGGGGCTCGTGGAAGGTATCGCCGAAGGTGCGCCGGCTCGCCCCCACGCGATCCAGATAGGGCGTGGCCCCACCGGCCTGGAACGGCCAGCCCGCGCCCAGGATCAGGCAGAGGTCGATGTCCTCGGCCGCGGCGACGACCCCCTCGTCGAGCATGATCCTGATCTCGCCCGCGAGCTCGTCCTCGACGCGGCGCAGGATCTCCTCCTCGCTCACCGCGGTCTTGCCGAGCGTGATCGCCTTCTTGCCGGCCTTGGAGAGATCCTCGACCTTGCCGTGTCTCGTCTTGCTCAGCGGCTCCTCGACCTCGGCCAGGCGGTGCAGATTCTCCGAGGCGTAGAAGCGCTCGGGGAAGGCGCCGACCATGGTGTCCTGCACGTGCGCGGCGACCTTCCAGCCGACCAGGTCGATCAGCTCGAACGGGCCCATCGGCAGGCCGATGGGCGCGAGTGCGCGCTCCACGACGGGCATCGGGGTGCCCTCGTCGAGAGCGCGGGCGGCCTCGCCCATCACCTTCGCCAGCAGGCGGTTGACGACGAAACCGGGACGATCCGCGGTGATCACCGCGCTCTTGCCCAGCTTCTTCGCCACCGTCATGGCGGTGGCGAGCGTCGCGTCGTCGGTCGTGGGGATCTTGACGACCTCGATGAGCGGCATCACCGCCACCGGGTTGAAGAAGTGGAACCCGACGAGCCGCTCGGGGTGCTCGAGCTTCGCGCCGATCTCCTCGACCGACAGCGACGAGGTGTTGGTGGCGATCACGGCCTCGGGGGAGATGATCGGCTCGATCTCGGCGAAGACCTGCTGCTTGACGCCGAGCTCCTCGAAGACCGCCTCGATCACCCAGTCGCAGTCGGCATACCGGCTCTTGTCGGTGGTCCCGCTGACCAGCGCCCTGACCTGGTTGGCGTCGTCCGCGCTGAGCCGGCCCTTCTCCTGCATCTTGTCGATCTCGCCGCGGATGTACGCGAGGCCCTTGTCGACGCGCGCCTGATCCAGGTCGGTGATCAGCACGGGTACGCGCAGCTTGCGCGCGAAGAGCAGCGCGAACTGGCTGGCCATCAGGCCGGCGCCGATCACGCCGACCTTCTTGACGGGCTTCGCGAGCTCCTTGTCCGGAGCGCCGGCCGGGCGCTTCGCGCGCTTCTGCACGAGATCGAAGGCGTAGATGGACGCGGCGAACTGGTCGCCCGAGATCAGCTCCGCGAGCGCCTCGTCCTCGCGCTCGAAGCCGCGCTCGAGGTCGTTGTCCTTGGCGGCGCTGAGCAGATCCAGCGCGATGTACGGGGCCTTGGCCGCGGTGCCGATGCGGGCCTTGAGCGTGTCGCGGGCGATCTTGATGGCGGCCGGCCACTTGGTGAGGCGCTCGAGCTTACCCGGCACGTTCGGCCGGTCGACCTTCACCGTGCCGGCGATCACGCCGTCGGCCCACGCGATCGAGCGCTCCAGGAAGCTGGCCGAGCCGAACATCGCGTCGAAGAGGCCGAGCTCGTAGGCCTGCTGCGGCTTCAGCATGCGGTTGTTCTTGAGCGGGTTCGAGACGACGACCTCGAGCGCGTTCTCGATGCCGATGAGGTTCGGCACGATGGTGGCGCCGCCCCAGCCCGGGATGATGCCGAGGAACACCTCGGGGAAGGCGAGCGCCGCAGCCGAGGAGTCGAGGGTGCGGTAGTCGCAGTGCAGCGCGATCTCCATGGCCCCGCCGAGGGCGAGGCCGTTCACGAACGCGAAGCTCGGCACGCCCAGCGCGCCGAGCTTGCCGAGCACGAAGTGCCCGTACTGCGCCATGAGCCGTGCGTTCTCCTCGGTGGCGAGGGTCGAGACCTTCGACAGGTCGGCGCCGGCGGCGAAGATGAACGGTTTGCCGGTGACGGCGACCGCGGCGATCTCGCCGGCCGCGGCGCGGTCGCGCTGCTCGTCGAGCACGCGCGCGAGGCCCTGCAGGGTGCGCGGCCCGAGCGTGTTGGGGCGGGTGTGGTCGCGGCCGTTGTCGAGGGTGACGAGGGCGAGCGTGCCGCCGGAGGGGAGCGCGACGTCGCGGACGTACGATTCCGTGACGACCTCGTCCGCGGAGGCGTCGATGATGGGCGAGAAGTCGATGCTGCTGTAGTCGGTCATGGCTGCTTACTTGCCCTTCTTGCCGTCGAAATGAGGATTCTCCCAGATGGCGGTGCCGCCCTGGCCGAGGCCGACGCACATGGCGGTGACGCCGTAGCGCACGTCCGGGCGCTGCTCGAACTGGCGGGCGAGCTGGATCATGAGCCGCACGCCGGATGCGGCGAGCGGGTGGCCGAAGGCGATCGCGCCGCCCCAGGGGTTGACCCGGGGATCGTCGTCCGCGATCCCGAAGTGATCGGTGAAGGAGATCACCTGCACGGCGAAGGCCTCGTTGAGCTCGAAGAGTCCGATGTCGTCGATGGTGAGGCCGGCACGTCGCAGCGCCTTCTCGGTGGAGGGGACGGGGCCGAGGCCCATCACCTCGGGCTGCACGCCGGCGAAGCCGAAGCCGACGAGCCGCATCTTGGCGGG
The DNA here is from genome assembly GCF_053528595.1 of Leucobacter sp. Classification (NCBI taxonomy): domain Bacteria; kingdom Bacillati; phylum Actinomycetota; class Actinomycetes; order Micrococcales; family Microbacteriaceae; genus Leucobacter; species Leucobacter sp. The sequence continues at coordinate 25,941 of NZ_JAIVPF010000001.1, forward strand.
GAGGCCGAGCTCCTTGGCGGTGTCGGCGCCCGCGAGCAGCGACACGGTCGCCCCGTCGGTGAGCGGCGACGCGTTGCCGGCGGTCACGCGGCCGTGCGGGCGGAACGGGGTCTTGAGACCGGCGAGGCCCTCCATGGTGGTCTCGGGACGGCGGCCCTCGTCCTCGGTGGCGAGGCCCCAGCCGGCGCCCGAGCGCGTGGCCACCGGAACCAGGTCGGCCTGGATGTCGCCGCGATCGTAGGCGGCCTGCACCTTGTGCTGGCTGAGCATGCCGAAGCGATCGGCGCGCTCCTTGGTGAGCTCCGGGAAGCGGTCGTGCAGCCGCTCCGCGGTGATGCCCATGTTGAGCGCGTCGGGGCTCACGAGCTTCTCGGCGACGAAGCGGGGGTTCGGATCGGCGTCGAGCCCGATCGGGTGACGGCCCATGTGCTCGACCCCGCCGGCGATGGCGAGGTCGTACTGGCCCGATCCGATGGCGGCGCCCATGAACGAGGCCACGGTGAGCGCGCCGGCGCACATGCGGTCGAGCGCGAAGCCCGGCACCGTGACGGGGAGGCCGGCGAGGATCGCGACCGTGCGCCCGAGGGTGAGCCCCTGGTCGCCCTGCTGCGTCGTCGCGGCGATGCCCACGTCGTCGATGCGGTCGAGCGGCAGATCGGGGTGGCGTTCGAGCAGCCCCTGCAGCGCCTTGACCGCCAGGTCGTCGGCCCGCGTCCCTGCGTACATGCCCTTGTCTCCAGCGCGTCCGAACGGGGTGCGCACCCCGTCCACGAACACGACCTCTCTCATTGCGGCCACTTCGCCTCCATAGGTATGTGAACTGCGTCCGTACCCATCCTAGAGACGCAGTCTCATTTTGGGGAGGTCCGGTGAGGATTCACCGCAAATCAGTGCATCTCGCGAAATTTCATTATGCGAGATCTACAAAAGCGGCGGCGATAATTGGTGCGGTTATTCCAATCTGCCAGTCGCGCGCACCCAGCTCTTTGAGACGGAGTGCAATGTCCTCGGCCGCGGCCGGCTGCGGGGGTCGCCAAGCGATCGCGCGCAGGTGATCCGGCGTCAGCAGATTCTCCACCGGGATGCGCTGCCGCTCCGCCTCCGCTGCGACGCCCTCCCGCGCGGCCGCGAGCCGGGCCGCCGCCTCCGGATGGCGCTGCGGCCAGCTCCGGTGATGGGGGATCGAGCCGGGTTCGCGGGTCTTCGGCCCCGGCAGTTCATCCGTGGTCTTGCCGGCGAGCACGGCCCGCCACCAGCGATCGAGCTCGGTGCGGCTCGCCCGCCCGCGGAACGTCTGCAGCCGCGCCAGGTCGCCCTTGGAACGCGGGTTCGCCGACGCCGCCGCGACGATCGAGGCATCGGGGATGAGGCGGCCGGGCGCGACGTCCCGCTCGCGCGCCAGCTCGTCGCGCGCCAGCCACAGCTCCCGCGCGATCGCGAGCGCGCGCGGCGTGCGCAGGGCGTGCCCGCCCGAGAGCCTGCGCCACGGTTCCGCGGCACGGGGTTTCTCCGGCCGCGTGCGCACGGCCTCGAACTCCTGCAGTGCGAAATCGATCTTGCCCTGCGCATCGAGGTCCTGCAGCACGGCGTCGCGCAGATCCGGCAGCAGCGCCACGTCGAGCGCGGCGTACTCGAGCCACGGCTCGGGCAGGGGGCGCTGCGACCAGTCCGCGGCGGAGTGCGCCTTCTCGAGCTTGATCCCGAGCAGCGACTCCACGATCGCGCCGAGGCCGACTCGCTCGTAGCCGAGCAGTCGCGCCGCGAGCTCGGTGTCGAAGAGGGTTCGAGGACGCAGGCCGAGCTCGTCGAGGCAGGGGATGTCCTGGCTGGCGGCGTGGAGGATCCACTCCTCGCCGTCGATGGCCTCGGCGAGCGGGGCGAAGGTGCTCAGCCGCGTCGGGTCGAAGAGGAAGGGGCGCGCACCCCTCCGGAACACCTGGACGAGGTACGCCTCCGAGCCGTAGCGGAAGCCCGAGGCGCGCTCGGCGTCGACGCCCACCGGGCCGGTACCCGAGGAGAGCTCCTCGGCCGCGCGCTCGAGGTCGTCGTCCTCGGTGACGAGGGACCAGTTCGTGTCGAGCTCCGACTGTTCGACCATGCGCTACGCCCCCTCGCCGTGCGGCAGGCCGGCCAGCAGGCACAGCAGCTCCGACCACGCCTCGGCGTGCGCCGCGAAGTCGGTGCCGAGGGGCGTCCACGAGGCGCGCAACTCGATCTGAGCGGCGTCGCCCTGGGCCTCCAGCGTGCCGAAGCCGCTCGAGAGGGTCTTCGTGGCCGTACCCGAGAGATAGGTGTACTCCGCGCCCCGCGCGTCGAGCGCGTCGACCAGCCACGACCAGGCCACGTCGGAGATGAAGGGATCGACGCCGATCTCCACCTCGAGCGGAGCCTGGGCGAAGCAGACGACGCGGTAGGGCGCCCCCCATTCGTCGGCGGAGTCGGGATCCCGCATGAGCACGAATCGGCCGGCGCCGTGATGGGAGTCGATCGACCCCTCGGGCGTCAATCCGCGACGCGGGCCGCGGGCGACCCCGGCCGCCAGCGCGATCGACTGAGGCGCGATGCGCTCGGGAGCGGGGATCTCCTGCACGACCAGTTCCTCGCGCAGGCGAGCCCGGCGAATCTGCTCGGCGGCGACACTGAACTCAACGGACTCCTGCCCGATCCTTGCCATCACACAGGGAACACTAGAGTTTGCTGTGAACGATGCCGTGTTGCCACGCCGATGACCGGTGGATCCCGGCGGCGCGACGGGTCTGGAAGCGCCGGCACGGGCGCGGGTAGAGTCGTGGCCATGGAGCAGTGGGAACGCAGGCTCGGGCGGGCGCTCGGCATCGGCGCTGGCGCGGTGGCGGTGGGTGCGGTCGGAGCCGCCGCGATCGGGGTGCTGCTCGCGCGCATGGCGGTGACGCCCGGCGAGCCGGAGACGCCCGTGCTCGTCGGTCGTCTCCAGCCCGAGTCCGGGGGCACGATCGCGTGGCTCCGCGGACCCGACGCCGACCTGCCGGGCCGCTACTCTCTGCTCTTCGACCGGGGCGCCGGCCACGCCCGGCTCGGGCCCGTGCTCGCCCGCGGGCGCGACGGAGCGGCGCGCGAGGTGCTGCGCCTCGATCGCGGCGAGCTGCGAGAGGGGGTACTCGGGCGGATCACGGGCTGGTGGTACACCGATCCCGAGGAACTCGGATACCGCGTCGAGCGCATCGTCTACCCGACCGAGCTGGGGGAGGCGGAGGCCTGGCTCGTGCGTCCGAGGCTGGCGCGCAAGAAGCGCTGGGCGATCCACGTGCACGGCCGCGGTGCGCTGCCCGAGGAGGCGCTCCGGGGCGTCGCACCGCTCGCCCGCGCCGGTATCACGAGCCTCGTCATCAGCTATCGCAACGATCCGGGGGCCCCGCCCGGCGAGCACGGCCGCTACGGCGTGGGCATCGCGGAGAGCCGCGATGTCGACGCCGCGATCGGGGAGGCCGTGCGGCGCGGCGCCGAGCGCGTCACCCTCTTCGGCTGGTCGATGGGCGGCACCGCATGCCTGGTCGCCGCGACCCGGGGTGGGCACCGGGGGGTCGTCGACGGGCTGATCCTGGACTCGCCCGCCGTCGACTGGAGCGCGCTGCTGCGCTACCACGCGGCGGGGCGGTCGGCCCCGCGCTTCGTCGCCGACCTCGGCATCGAGCTGCTCGGGCGCGGGATCGTGCGTGCGGGAGAGCCCGGGGGGCTCGCCATCGGCGGCCTCAGCCCGGCGGCCTTCGCCGAGGGTTTGCAGGTGCCCGTGCTCATCCACGCGAGCGAGGAGGACACCTTCGTGCCGTGCGCGGGCGCGCAGCGGCTGGCCGAGGCGAGGCCCGATCTGGTGCAGCTGCGGCTGCAGAGCAGCGGAGAGCATGTCAAGCTGTGGAACGTGGACCCCGAGCCGTGGGAGCGCGTCACCGAGGAGTTCGCGCGCGCCCTGCCGCGGCCCGCCTGGCGCGGCTGAGCCGCGAGATCGCCCGAGCCCGGCCGGTGGCCCGGATCGGAGCCCGGTCCGGGAAGCCGCATCGCGAGCCCGCATCGCGAGCCCGGATCGCACAGCAGCGATACACTAGCTCCGATGTCCTCTGACAAGTCCCACAGATCCGCACGCCTCGTCGATCGTCGCCCCAGCATCTCCGGCACCGACCTCGTCGCCAACCTCGTGCCGCCGCCGCAGTTCGATCACGCATCGTTCGAGTCGTACTGCCCGGACCCCGAGTACCCGTCGCAGGAGGAGGCGCGCGACCTCCTGCGCGCGTTCACGGAGCCCGCGGCGCCGCCCGCGCGCGGCGGATTCTTCGGCTTCGGGCGCAAGAAGCCGGC
>NZ_JAIVPF010000002.1:0-80278 GCF_053528595.1 Leucobacter sp.
GATCTTCGCCCGCTGAGCGGCGTCTGAGATGTGTTCGACCTTCTTCTTGCGGATGTCCCGTGCGGCCTGGTCGGAGCGCATCGGGGTGCAGATCAGCGAGAACGACCGTTGGATACCGGTGGAGAGCAGCACTGGGGACAGGAAGCCGGGATAGACCATCGAGCGGGGCCACTCGGAGACCCAGAGCACGGCGTGGTGGGCGGAGTCGGTCCGCAGCCGGGTCCAGGACTCGTTGACCGCGACCGGTCCGGCGGTGGCGAGGGATTGGCCGAGTTCGCCGTGGCGTTCCAAGGTGGCGGCGATCGCCGGGTCATACGCCGAGCGCAGGATCACCGCGATCTCACCCGGGCTCAGCCAGCCCGAGGGGGTCAGGTCAGCAGACCGCAGAGCGGCCACGAGGGTGGACATCTCTTGGCGCAGGACGGCGGCGGCGCCGCGGATACCGCCGCCGGCGGTTCTGATCTGCCGGGCGGCGTTCTTCATGTCCAACGACAAGCTCAGGGTGGTGCCGTGGCGTTCGCCGGCGGGGCCGGCGCGGTCGATCAGCTCGGCGTAGGTGGTCGCGGCCCAGGTGCCGTCTGCGGTGCCGTGGCTCGCCCACCATTCCGCGAGCCCCGTGCCCGAGTCCGGCAGGGTGCGTTCGAGGACTTGGAGGGTGGCGATCCGGCCGGAGCGGCACACCGTCGCCAGGACCCGGCCCCAAGACGTGACCCGCCGTTCCTGCTCACCAGGGTCCAACAGGACGAACGCCGGATGGGACACCTCGCAGACCACGGTGAGCGTCTGGGCGTGGGGGTCGTGGATCATCCCCGCCCCGGTGTCGGGGTCGGTGTACTCCCGCAGACGCGCCCGGTCGCCGGGCAGCGCGAGGGTGCCCACGGGGCGGGGTGTGACGACGCGGCGGCGATAGAGGAGCTGTCCGCCGGTCGAACGCCAGAGCCACCAGAACGCCACCGGCAGCCACTCCACCGCGGGCCGCCCGGCGATGGGTATCCACGTCAAGGCGGCGGCGATCACCCAGACCGGGGCGGTGTAGGCGAGCAGGATGCCACCCCCGGCGTAGAGGGCTCCGACGATGGACAGGACGCCGGTGGCGAGGGTGATGAGCTGCGACAGGGACAACCCCAACAACACCCCGCGGCGGGTGAGACGGGAGAACTTCACCGGCACCAACTCCGCCGAGGCCACAGCACTCTCGTTCTGCTTGGTAGGCACGAGGGTTCACTCCTTCCCGGTCGGCTTCGGTGCAGGCGGCGGAGGCTGCTTCGGAGGACGCACCTCCGCACCCGACGGCCCGCCGGTGGGTGTCTTCGGTGCCGGCGTTGATCGCGGTGGCGCCTGCGCGGCCGGTGGGGTGCTGCCGGTCTGGCCGGCGGAGTCGGCGGCGGCCTCGCCCTGGTTGCCCAGGGCCTTGCCGGCCTTGGGTCCAGCGGTCGCGGCGTCCTTGGCGACCTTCGCCGCGACCACGGCCGCGGCTGCGGGACCAGCCGCCGCAGCACCAGCGCCGGCGCCTGCTCCACCGCTTGCCCCGGCGCCGCTGCTCGCGGCCGCCTTCCCACCACCGGCCCCCGCCGAGCCAGCAGTGCCGCTGGATGCCTGCGGCTTCGGGTTCTTCGGCTCCGGCGGCTTCTTCCCACCACCACCGCCGTTGTCGCCCTTGCCCCCACTGCTGTCGTCGAGGACCTTCTTCGGCTCATTCCCGCCCTGCGGCTTCGCCGGAGTCGGGACGGGCCGGTTGAGGGCGTTCTTGGCGTCCTGCTCCGATCCGATCGCGTGGTACATGTCGAACCCGACGAAGCTGAGGAACTTGTAGGTCAGGTAGGGCGCGAAGGCGGCCATCGCCATCAGCACGATCCCAGCGATCGGGTCCGCCACCGAGGCCAGGTCCCCATCGATCGGTGCCGACACCTGCGTGATGGCGACCAGGAACATCACGACGAGGACGAGCTTGGAGACGATCAGGGCGATGACGAACATCGCCCACTTGCTGATCCACCCCTTGGTGGCATCCCAGGAGGCGCCAGAGAACGCCAGCGGGGCGAGGACGATCGCGACCAGCAGCAGCGCCTTCCGCACCAGAAGACTGAGCCAGACGATCGCGGCTGCGCTGATCGCGAGACCGGCGAGGAAGATCGTGATGATCGCCCCGACGCCGGGTGCGGCGATGTTGATGCCCACCAGCCCGGCAGCGAGGAGGGTGATCTTGTCACCCATCGACTCGGTGGTCTCTCCGGCGGCTTGGATGATCCCGATGCAGAGCTGATCGACGATCTCCAACAGCAGCGCGGTCAGGGTGATGACCACAAAGCTGCCGAGCACAGACTTGGCGAGCCCGAGGGCGGCACGACTGAGCGCGGTGGGGTCGCGTCTGATGAGTCCGGTGATGAGTTGGAGGCAGAAGAACAGCAGCATCACGAACACGGCGATGCCGAACAGGATGTTGTAGACCGCCACATACTCCGGCGACGTGACGTCGACGAGGGTGGTGGTGTCGAAGACCGTCCAGACGGCTTCGAACAACCATCCGGCGGCGGCGCCCATCGCGCCGGCGAGCCAGTCGAACGGGGCGGAGACCAGGCTGGCGGCGGCTTCGCCGGCGGTGTCGCAGACGGTTGAGACGAGGGGGATATCGCATACACCCACCGCAGATCACTCCCTAACGCAGAGTCGAAGGTTGGTGGATGGGGTCAGACCTGCTGGCCGACGTCCCAGAAGAAGTTGATGAGCGTCACTGACGCCCCGCAGATGACGGCGGCGCCGCAGCTCACGAGGACGCCGATCTTCCCCCTGCCGGCGAGGTTGGGGTTGGAGCTGTTGGCGCCGAAGCCCCAGACGATCGCCGAGATGATCAGCGCCAGGACGGAGAGGATGAGGCCGATGGTCATGACGGCGCCGACGATCGTGCGGAGCTGGCTGATGCCGGGCAGGCCGGTGTCGTTGGGGTCAATGTCGACGTTCATCGGCAGCACGGCCGGCAACGTGGTGGCGGCAGCGGTGGTGGTTTCGGTGAGCAGGCTCAGGACGGTCATGACGGGGTGCTCCTTCGGGGCGTCGGCGAGAGACGGGGTTCTCGTCGATCAGGTGCACCGCCCGCCCCACACGGTCGGAGCCGATGAGGGGGCCGCTGGTGGGGTGTGGTTCAGAGTTGTCGGCCGAGGTCGATCAGCCAGTTCAGCCAGGCCACGCCGCCGCCGGCCAGGACTGCGGCACCGAGGGCGGTCCAGGCGCCGATGCGGGCTTTGGTGGCGGCGGAGTGGTGGCCGTTCGCGGTCGACAGCGCCCACACGATGGCGCAGACGATCAGCATCAGTACCGCGATGATGAGCACGAAGGTGAGCAGGGCGCCGATGACCTCGCGCAGGTCACCGATCCCTTCGAGGCCGTCGAAGTCGGGGAACACGTCCATGACCGATCAGCTCCCCACCGGCAGGGTCCGATGATGGAGATGACGGAATAGCCCCGGCCAAGACTGGCCGGGGCTATGCGTGAAGAGGGAGAGGTCCATGCCCGGCAGGTGCGCCGGGCGACCCGGGGATTAGGTCAGTTCGGCGACGAGGCCACAGACGCGGTTCTCGATGTCGTCGCGGATGGTGCGCACGGCGTCGAGTCCTTGCCCTGCGGGGTCGTCGAGCTGCCAGTCTTCGTAGCGCTTGCCGGGGAAGATCGGGCAGGTGTCGCCGCACCCCATCGTGATCACCACGTCCGCGGCGCGCACGGCATCCGTGGTGAGCAGCTTCGGGCGCTCGGCGGTGATGTCGATACCGACCTCCGCCATGGCCTCGACCACGGCGGGGTTGAGCTGGTCGGCGGGTTCGGAGCCGGCGGAGCGGACGTGGATCTTCCCGGCGGCCATGCGGGTGAGGTAGGCGGCGGCCATTTGGGAGCGTCCGGCGTTGTGGACGCAGACGAACAAGACCATCGGGATCGGCGGGGTGGTCATGATGCTCCGTTTTCTGCTTGGTAGGGGTTGGTGTGGAACCAGGCGCGTGCGGTCCAGAGGGAGACGTAGACGAGGCCGACGAGGACGGGCACCTCGATCAGCGGCCCGACGACTCCGGCGAGGGCTTGGCCGCTGGTGGCGCCGAACGTGCCGATCGCGACGGCGATGGCGAGTTCGAAGTTGTTGCCTGCCGCGGTGAATGCCAGCGTCGTGGACCGGGCGTAGCCGAGGCCGAGGCTCTTGCCGAGCAGGAGCCCGGCGAACCACATGAGCGCGAAGTAGACCAGCAGCGGCAGGGCGATCCGGGCGACGTCGAGCGGGTTGGAGGTGATGGCGTCGCCTTGGAGGGCGAACAGCAGCACGATCGTGAACAGCAGCCCATAGAGCGCCCACGGCCCAATGCGCGGGATGAAGCGGTCTTCGTACCATGCCCGGCCCTTGCGTTTCTCGCCGATCCAGCGGGTCGCGAACCCGGCGATCAGGGGCACGCCGAGGAAGACGAGGACGTTGAGGGCGATCTGCCCGACCGACACGTCAAGGCCTTGAGTGTCGAGGCCCAGCCAGCCGGGGAGGATGGTGAGGTAGAACCAGCCGAGCACCGAGAACATCACGACTTGGAAGATCGAGTTGATCGCCACCAGTACGGCGGTGGCTTCCCGGTCGCCGCAGGCCAGGTCGTTCCAGATGACCACCATCGCGATACAGCGGGCGAGACCGACGATGATGAGGCCGGTGCGGTACTCCGGCAGATCGGGCAGGAAGAGCCAGGCGAGGGCGAACATGACCGCCGGGCCGAGCAGCCAGTTCAGCACCAGCGAGGAGATGAGGAGGCGCTTGTCGCTGGTGACGGCGGCGATCTTGTGGTAGCGGACTTTCGCCAGCACCGGGTACATCATCACCAGTAGGCCCAGGCCGATCGGCACCGAGATCCCGCCGATCTCCATCCGAGCAAGCACATCCGAGAGGACGGGCACGAACCGGCCCAGGAGGAGCCCGGCGATCATGGCCAGGCCGATCCAGGCCGGCAGCCACTTGTCCAGCGTGGACAGGCGCTTCGCGGCCGGGGCCTGCGTCGGGGTCGCGGTGCTGGTGGTGTTCTGGTGTGCGGGCATTCTCGGTCTCGGGCTCCTCGTCGTCGCTGCTGGCGCGGGCTGGGTTAGCGGGTGGGCTTGGTGGCGCGGATGATTGCGGCGTGCATCCCGTCGGCGGCTTCGTGGGTGAACTCCACGCTCGCATCCGCGAAACCAGCTTTGGCGAGCCCGTCGAGGTATTCGGTCTGGGATAGGGCTCCGGCGATGCAGCCGACGTAGGAGCCGCGCTCGGCCCGCTGTGCCGGGGTGAGGCGGTCTTCGGCGACGACATCGGAGATCCCGATCCGCCCGCCTGGGGTGAGGACGCGGAACATCTCGGCGAGCACGGCGGGCTTGTCGGTGGAGAGGTTGATGACGCAGTTGGAGATCACCACGTCGACCGCCCCATCGGGCAGCGGCACGTCCTCGATGGTGCCCTTGAGGAACTCCACGTTGGTCGCTTCGGCCTTGGCCTTGTTCTTCTCGGCCAACGCGAGCATCTCGTCGGTCATGTCCACCCCGTAGGCGAATCCGGTCGGCCCGACCCTGCGGGCGGAGAGGAGGATGTCGATGCCGCCGCCGGAGCCGAGGTCGAGCACCCGCTCACCCTCGTGCAGTTCGGCGACCGCGGTCGGGTTGCCGCAGCCGAGGCTCGCCTCGATCGCTTCGAGGGGCAGGCCGGCGGCGGTCGCGTCGTCATAGAGGCCCGCGCCGAAGCTGCGCTCGGTCGGAGCACAGCACGAATCCGAATCGGTCTCCTCAGCAGCAGGCGTGTTGGCGCAGCACGAGCCTGCCGGGGTCTCCTCGGCCAGGAGGTCGGCGTTGCGGGTGCCGCGGGTCACGGCGGTCGCGGCCTGCGCGTAGCGGGCGCGGACCTGCTCGCGCAGCTCGGTGTTCTCACTCATCATGTCCTCCTCGGGGTCAGGCAATCCGACTACGTATTGATACTCTTCGATGTATCGACAGTTGTCAATGTGTGGCGTAGGATCAGAGCCATGACGACTCCACTGCCCCTGATCACCGCCAATGCGGGCGGGTGCTGTGCTCCGGTCACGGGCGGGGTGCTCGCGGTCGAGGACGCCCAGCGGTTGGCGCGGATGTTCAAGGCTCTCGGTGATCCGACCCGCGTCAGGCTGCTGTCGATGATCGCGGCGCAGTCCGGCGGTGAGGCGTGCGTGTGCGACCTGACCGAACCGGTCGGGCTCTCCCAGCCCACGGTTTCGCATCATATGAAGCAGCTCGTCGACGCCGGCCTGGTCACCCGCGAGCAGCGCGGCAAGTGGGCCTACTACGCCATCGTGCCCGAGATCCTCTCGATGCTCTCCGCCGCGCTCGACCCGCACACCTTGGGTGCGGGTACGCCTGCCTCGTCCTGCTGATCGCTGGGGCAACGGGGCTGGCCTGCGTAACGGCGCCAACCCCGTGCATTAAATGTACGAATCGCACATTAGATGTAACTTCGGGCCTTAGTCCCGGACGGTGACATGCAGGTGGTCGTCGTGCCGGGTGGTGACGTCGGTTCCGCGTTCGTAGGGCCGCCAGCCCTCATCTGCTCGGGCGGTCGACCAGATCTGGTTCTGCCAGATCAAATACTCGATGCCAAGGGTCTCGGCGTGCTCTTGCATCCAGTTCGTGACCTCCCAGCCGAGGTCAAGTGCCGGTCCGGTTGCCGCCTCGCCGATGGCGTTACCGAACGTCCCGTCGCAGGCCCGCCCGAGCGGGTGCTCCGAGACCGTGCCGGGCCGCGGTGAGTAGCAGGCCCAGGAGGTGTCGGGGAACGCGGCGATGGTCTGGGTGTAGAGGTGCAGCATCCGCGCGGTGATCTGCCCATCCGAGGTCGGGTCGGGCACGAGGCGGTCGGGGTCGCCGTCGACCGGCTCCGGCTCACCACCGGGACTACCGTTGCTGGTGTCGCAGTCGCCTTGGGATGTGCCGGTCTCGGGTTCGGGGAGGTCGGCGGCGTTGTGGGTGTTGAGCCAGGCGGCGGGGTCGGTGTGTTCACCGTTCGTGCCGCCGAGGCGGACCTCGAAGTGCAGATGTGGCCCGGTGGAGTTGCCGGAGCTGCCGGTGTCTCCGATGTGCTGGCCGGCCGTCACCTGGTCGCCGACCTGGACGCGGATGCCGTGCTCCCACATGTGCGCGTACACCGTCGCGACCGTGGTGCCGTCGATCTGATGCTCAATGACGATGAGGCCGCCGTAGCCGCCGGAGAACTCCGCCACCGTCACCGTGCCGTCCGCAGCGGCGAGGAGGGGTGTGCCGTCGGGTGCGGCGAAGTCGGTGCCGGTGTGGAAGGAGTCCTCGCCAGTGATGGGGTGGCTGCGTGGCCCGTACTCGCTGGTGAGGACCCAGGTGCCCTCGGGCATCGGAAACACCACCCGCGACGACCCCACCGCCACCGTCTGCACCACAGCGTCCCCGGTCGATCCGCTCGTCCCGGTGGCGGCTGTGTTCGTCGTGGTGAGCGCGGTGAGGATGGTTTCGGCGACCGGCTCGTAGTTGCGGTACCGGTCCGGGTAGGCGGAGACTTCGACGGCTTGGGCGGCCTCGCCCTTGTCCATCTCCTCCCATCCGGGAATGTCCAACAGCCCCCGCGGTGAGGGGTGGTTGGGTCCGGTGGGGCCGCCGAAGAACGCCTCAGCCTGGTAGACGGGGTCCATCAGCTCGGCGACCGTGCCCCACCCGGATTGCGGCCGCATCTGAAACAGACCCAGGGAGTCGTGGTCGGAGCCGTCGCCGTCGTTGGGGTAGTCCGCGGACTCCGGGTAGGCGGAGGTGTTGGCGAGCATCCGCAGGGTGGACTCGGTGAGCGCGGCCATCAACGCGATCTGGAGGCCGTCGCGGGTCACCCCGTCGATGCGGTTGCCGGTCTCGATGATCATTGCCGCGTGAGTGAGCTGGGTTCGGTTCAGCGTGAACGTCTCACCGTTCGCGGTGGTGACCTCCAGTTCGTCGGGGACGTCGCCGACGGTGACATTGGAGCCGCCGGGGATGGTGCAGGAGCCGGTGGCGCTCAGGGCGGGGTTCATCACCACGCCGATCCCGATCAACACTAGCGATGGTGCGAGGAGGACCAGGGCGAGGGCGGCGATGGCGAGCTTCTTCAACACAACGCGTCACCTGCCTATCGGAGGGGGTTGTCGAGTTGGGACAGCCGCAGCAGGTGACAGGTCTCGTAGGTCGGGCCGCAGACCACGAACACCGTGAACGCCACCGAGTGCTCGGAGGTCGCCTGTTCGTCGTTCCAGAGCCCGGTGCGGTGGCGGGTGCCCTCGATCGTGACCGCGACAGTGCCCTCGGCGAGTTGGCCGGGCTGGGCCTGCTCAACCGCTGTCTCCCAGGCTTCGGGGACGAACGTGTTGTCGATGGTGAGGTGCTGGGTGGTGGCGTACTGCCGCAGCTCCAGCCAGGCATCGCGGGACGGGAGGTAGGCGGCGATGTCTGAGGCCAGCCCGGCCTGCTCTTCGCCGGTGGGGTCGCCGACGTCGAGGACCACGCTGGTGTAGTCCAGAGGCATGAACCCCGACGCGGTGTCCCACTCGAACAACGCAGTGGCGACGTTGCGGGCGAAGGCCTGCGGATCATCCGAAGCCCGCACCACCGGCAGCCGCGGTGTCGTGGTGGGCACCGGATCGGATGGTGCGGTGACGCTCGGCTTAGGGCTGCCGCCGTCATCGTCGCGGTCCGGGTTGGGTGGTCCGGCCAGGAGGCCGTAGACGCCCACACCGGTCAGCACGAGGACGATGACCGCCGCGGCGAGGGCGGTGATGACCCGGCGGCGGGTCCGGGGTTCGGAGAGGTCGGGAGTCTTCATACCCACCAGGTGCACTCCCACCACCAACCGAGGCAGGTCAAGGGTGGCCGTCAGAGAGCACGCAGATGGGCGCGGGCCGGCACCGGCTCATCGTCAGCGGCCTCGCGGTCGCGGTCGCGCAGGGTGCGCAGTTCGTCGGCGAATCGGCTGGTGCCCTCGGCCGTGGCAAGGAAGGACTCGATCTGCTCATCGCTCAGCTCGACGGCGAGGTGTTCGGCGTCGTAGTGGGTCCACCACTGCTCCAGCTCGCCCCAGGTGAGCACGAATGCCCGCACCGGGTACTGGGCGGGCTCGCCGTCGTCGTCGGTGACCGGTCGGGGACGAGGCGGGCGCTTACCGGTCTTCGTCTGCTTAGCGCGGGCGAGGGCGTTGGCGGCAAGCTGATGCAGGTCCACCTCCCGTCGTTCTCTGGCGGTCTCGGCGGCGGCGCGGATCGCCTCATAGATCGGATGCACGGCAGCGCCGGCGTCGATGCGCTCCAGTTCAGCGCTCACCTGTGCTCGGAGTTCGGCGGGTTGGGCGGGGTCTTCGGCGATCTTCTGGAGGTAGCCGATCTTCTCCAGCGTCGTGTGCGAGGCCCCGCCGGGGATCATCGCGGCCGCCTGCTCGCGTGTCCTGCCAGCGGGTCCGAGCGACGGGGGTGCAAATTTTGCCCGCCCGTCAGTGCCGGGCTGATTCTCCGAGCTGAACTGGGTCGCCTGCTCGCGCCGCGCGGCGTCCTCGGCCATCAGCGCCTTCAGCTCCCGATACAGGGCGGCGGCTTCGGTCTGGGTCAACGGCTTGTGGAGCACGTTGTCGTCTTGCTCGGCCAGCAGATGGCCCAGTCGATCCGAGACGCCCGAGCGGACCCAGACGTTGACCTTGCGCCAGCCGAGCTTCTTGATCGCCGCCAACCGCCTGGCCCCACACACCAGCACCCCGTCGGGGGTGATGGTGATGGGCTGCAACAGCCCGTCCCGCCCGATCGAGGCAGCGAGTTCGTCGATGTTGCCGAACGCGGTGCGGTGCCGGCGCCCGACCCGGATCGAGTCGACGGTGCGCTCCAGCTCGATGTATCCCGCCGGTGCGGTCACGACCGATCACCACCAGGCTCGGGGTGGCCGGGCGCGGCCAGGGCGATGGTCAGGATGAGGTCGTCGTCGCGCAGCAGCACCGGCAGGGTCTCGCCGATCAGCAGCCGGAGCAGCACACCCCGCCCGGTGCCGGTGGCGGCGTAGGCGGGGTGCGGGTTACCTAGCAGTGCGCGCAGCAGCGCTGTCCACGAGGAGCGCGGGATGTCCAGCAGCGCGCGGGCGTGCTTGTCCCGCCGCAGCGCCTCGTAGGCGCTCTGGCGGGTGCCGGTCTTGGTCAGCGCCCCGCAGACATGCTCGACCCCAGCCCTGGCGGTGGCCGGCTCCCAGCCCAGCAGCGTAAACAAGGCGATGGCGTCCTCGGCCGCCGACCCGGCGGACATGCACGCCCGATCCGAGCCGCGCCCACCACCATCAGAGCCCGCCCCGGCAGCGTCCGTCTCCGCGTCGGCGTCCTCGTGGTTGTGGGGGTCGGTGATATGGAAGGCCGGGTGATAGTCGGCCAGGGGGTTCTCCCGGTCGGAGAACCGCTCCGGGTCGTGGAACGCCGAGACGTGCGGGCGACGAGCCTGGTGCACCGAGCAGAGCAGTCCTTGGGCGCGTTCTTCGAAGATGCAGGTGATCCGCACCGCGTGCGTGATCACCGCCCAGGGGTCACGTGCTTCGCGGGCGGCGCGGGTGATCATCACCTTGAACGCCGCGCTGGCGGCCTCCCACGGGTCCAAGCCGTGCTTCCTGGCGAGCGGCTCGTACTTCTCGGCGGTGTGGGTCATCAGTCCCGCGGCCGTCGGATCATGGCTCCATGAGCCTGGTCCCGCTTCGTGGAGCCGGTGCAGCAGGGCGCGGAGCCCGTCGCTGCTCGTGAAGTCCTCCCCGCCCTCGCCGTCGGGAGCCTGTCGGACGTGCTGGTCGGTGGTCGTGGTCATGGTCTGGCACCTCCTGACAGGTAGGTGCACGCGCGTCCCCACACCACCGGCCGCAGCGGCGGAGTGATGGTGGGGGCGCACATCTGTGGTCACCCCAGCCCGATCCCCGAACGGCTCACCCACGACTGGTGCCGACTCCCGCGGCCGAACTCTGAGACGTCCGGCAGCCGCCGGGCGCGCTCACTGATGGCTTTGCCGGCCTTGCCGAGACCGCGGCCGCTGGCCTGCGTGACGTGGCCGGTGAGATTGCGGGTGCGACGGGCCAACTCGACCTCAAAGTCGATACCCCGCCCCGCGAGGGTCGCCGACTGACGGGCGAGCAGATCGGCGGGCCGCACCCATTCCACACCCCGCGCCCGCCGCGCATCGGCCACGCTCTTCGGGTCCATACCGCGGTTGCGTTGGGCGGCCCTGGCCGCCCGTATCGCCTCCGGCGCCGTCTCCTCCGCCGGTTCGCGGACCCCGCGGGGCGTGTCCTGGTCAGCGGACTGGCGTCGACGATCAGTGGGGTGCTGGTGGTGGTGCCGGTCGCGGCCGGGGTCGGTGGTGGTGCTCATGGTGTCCTCGCCTCCCTGGAGGTGCCCTTGTCGGTCGTGTCGTCGGGAAGGTGCGCGGCGGTGAACCAGCGACCGACCGTGGAGGGATGGACCCCGAGGTGGCGGGCGATGCGCTTGTTGGACCACCCCTGACCGCGCAGCGAGGCGGCGACATCTCGCCTATCCCGCCCGACCGGCCCATCGACCACGGTGGTCTCGGCCTGTTCCTCGTCATGGGGTGTCTCAGCCCGCACCGACTCAGCAGTGGCCCGGTCGCCAGGCAGGGCGGGCGGTGGGCCGGACACGGTCTCAGTCGGCTCGTTGCGTGCGTCTCCGATTCCGACGAGCGGCTGTAGTGCTTCGAATCCCGGCACGGGCCGGGTCAGGATCACGGTCAGATGGGTGATCGCCAGCAGCACCAACGGTGGCACGGCCGCCACCGACGCGGCCAGCACACCGGGCACATCGGCGTCGGCGGCGACCACCGCGTGCAGGGCGTTGGCGGTGACCGAGACGATGGCGCCCGCTGCGAGGAGTGCCCAGGGGTACCAGGCGGATCGTTGGCCGGCGAGGGCGACGACGGAGACGGTGGCGACGACGATGATGCCGTCCACGATCAGGGGCCACGCCCACGCCTGCCCTTCGTCGACGCCCGAGCGGCGCGCGAGGTCGGCCAGCGCGGTGAAGGAGAGCCAGAACGCGCCGAGGGCGATCAGCACCGTCCCGGCCACGGCCGTGATGACGGCGAGGCGTCCACCGCGACGCCGCACCACCAGACTGCTCGGCGGGCTCATGACAGCACTCGCTCCGTCGCGCGCTGTGGCACCCTGCGCGGCTCCTCGCCAGGTTGGTCGGCGGATGGGTGCGGTGCGGGTTGGGCGGTGCGGTAGGCCGAATGGATCGTCGCCGAAACCTCGTGCCTGGTGAGACCCGCATGCTCGGCGGCAGGCGCGAGAGCCGCGTAGGCGTCTGTTGGTGGGGTGTTGTTCTCGGCCAGGCGGCACGCTGCCCAGAACAGGCCGCGGTTCCGCTCGCCCTCAGGTCGTTCAGCGACCCAGGCGGCCAGTCGTTCGGCGCTGACGTCGCGCACCTGGCCGGCCGGACGCGTTGCCGGTGTGGGGCGGGGGTCGAGGAAGTCCCGCAACCGATCCGAACCCAACGACGCCGCCCGGCTGGGGTTGATCCGCCGCACCCGATAGGACGCGCGGCCTCGCTCACCGGCCACGGCTGAGGGTGGGACGACGATGTAGCCGCCGTCGCCACGGAAGTCGACCCCAGCGCGGGCCGCCTGCCACGACCGCTGCGCGCCACCGGGCATCGCTGGGTAGTAGGCGTGCATCCCTCCTGAGGGAGTGGAAACTAGGAGCTGCCAGCCGTCCACCAGGCCCGCCTCATGCGCGCGACCAAAGGCGTCGAACCCGTTGGTCGGACCGTGGACATCGACATCGACCACCACGACCCCAGAGGCGACGCCGGTCGGCACGCCGATGTTCGCTGTCGGGTGCTGACGCCACCACGCCGCGATCTGGTCGGGGTCGGTGGTGGCGTCGTGGAAGCCATGCTCGGTCAACGGACGCTTGCCGCCCGGCACGCACGGGAACACCGGCACCCCAGCGGCGAGCTTCCGCGCCGCCGCCGACAGAGACGGTGCATCCGCGGCCCGCGCCAGGACGCCGGTCAGGACCTCCGGCGCGACCATCACAGCCCCCGTCCAGCCGGAGCCACCGAGACGGTTGTGGGACGTGGCTCAGGCGCAGAGGCCACCGGTCGCCGAGACGCCACACGTTCGTGCGCTGGCTCGCTGCGTTGGGGTGTCTCGCGGCCAAGGCACGGCGGGGTGCCGTCGGCGACCTGGGTCGTGTCGAGCTGGTCGAGGATCGCCAGGGCGGTCTTGCGGACCCGCTCCCCGGTGGCCTTGACGACTTCCACCGGCTCTTTCCCGTCGACGCGAGCCGCCCAGGTTGAGACGTACGGGATCGTGTACCCGGACGTGTCCATTCCGTGTGCGGCACCGACCATCAAAGCGACGGATTCGGCTTCTACTTCCCCGATGCCGCGATGCTGACGTGCCTCCTCGGCGTCGGGACCGTGCAGGAGGACGTGGCCGAGTTCGTGGGCGAGGGTCTTGACCTGCGCGGCGGGGTCCATGTTCTCCCGCACCGCCACGGTGTTCGCGGTGTAGTCGGTCATCCCGTTGGCCCCGTGGATCATCCCCTCATGCGGCACCCCCAAAACCGAGAAACCCGCCGCCTCGACCTGCGCCGACAGGCCCTCCCACAGCCCTGCCGCGGCCTGGCCCTCCAGCAGCTTCGGCGCAGGTGCTTCGGGGATCGGGTCACCGGCGGTCTGCGAGGCGTCCCACACGTAGGCCGGACGGACGCCGACCATCTTGGAACGCACCACCTCACCGGCACGTGGCTTCTCGCCCTTCCCGAGGCGGCGCCACGACTCCGCATCCGCCGGGGTGGCGGTGGCGAAGCGTCCGGTGACCGGGGCGAGTATCTGATACCCCGGCTGGCCCCTCTGCACCTGCCTACCCAGGCCCTGCCACTGCCGATACCCAGCCACATAGGACGGGAACGGGTCGGGCACCAGGCCGGCCTCGAACGCTGCCTGGTGCTGCTCCCAGATCAGCAGCGTGTTGGAGAACGATCTGGTCCTGAACCGTGCCGCGAACGCGAGCGCACGCGCCCAGTCCTCACCGGAGACGAGCTGCTCGACCGCGCCGGCCAGGCGCTCGTGCAGCTCATCGAGCTTCGCCTCCCGTGCGGCTTTGGCTTGCTCCCTTGTCGTGGCCATCGTGGTGTCCTCCCGCTACCCTGAGCACCGGGCCAAACTGGGCTCGGTGACCATCAGGTACGCCGGGACCACCAGCACAGACGAGACGGACAACGACGGTGACCGTCAGGAACGGCGGTGAACCCAACGAGTCCCTCCCGGCCTACCAGCCCGTAACCCGGATACGCGCCGGATCGGTCGATGATGCGGATAGGCGTATCGCAAATGCGAAGATGCGTATCGAAACGGTCAGGCTTCTTCGTGCCGACTGAGCTGCCGGTACCGGCCGGGGGTGAGGCCGACGGCCTGGCGGAACAGTCGCGCAGCGTGGCCCCGGCTGCGCCAGCCGACCTCCCGCATCGCCTGCTCGACAGGCAAGTTCGTCTCGCGTAGCAGGCGGGCTAGGTGCTCGGCACGCAGCGTCGTCAGGTACGTCATCGGCGTCTTGCCGTAGGCATCGACGAACACGCGCCCGAGCTGGGACGGGGAGAGGTGCACGGCGCCGGAAAGTTCTCGCAACGTCCACCGACGGGCTGGATCAGCGCGCAGTAGATCGGCAGCGGCCCTGGCCTCTGCCCGCAGGGGCGCGAACCGGCGGTGGCGTGGCAGACCGGGTCGCATCGATTTGCGTTGTGTTGGCGACCTCCGCGTCGCGGTCGTTTTGACGTACGGCGCTACCACATCCAGGACGGCAAAAAGGAGCGCTTGCAGCCGATAAAACTGCTCTGGTGAGGGGCCATCGATGCTCAGCGCAACAAGCTCATCAAGCCACGGCATCAGCATCCCGGCACGGTCCTCGCCGAGGTGCAGGATCTGAGCTGGCTCCGAGTACAACTTCTGGGTAAAGTCCTGCGCGTCCCATCGATCCGCTAGCTGTGCTACGTGTTGCCAGAACACCTGATCGACCACGTAGTCGTGATCGAGATAGAGAGTGGTCACGGTGATCACGCGCTCAGGTTCACTGCCACACAATGTATTGGTACCTAGCGCGACGACGTCTCCGGCGGCTACGGGCTTCTCGCCGAACTCGCTCAACAAGATCGCTGAGCCCGCGCGGACAAAGATCAACTTCACACAGTCGTAAGCCACAGGCGCGATAGGGCGGCGTACCGATCGCGTGCGTGCGACGACCGGCGCGAACCAGCCGATATCGGGTGAATCTAAGCCCTCCATCTCTACTCGCCTGCCTTGCGACTTATAGTCGCGGCGGATGCTCCACAAATGACGTTCACCGAAATGGATATGCCCTGCCCGAAGGTGCCGGGCCCGCGACCGCGCCTGACTTCAACGACACCTGGCTATACATGCCCACCACGGGCGCTCTGATCGACGGCGACGGCCAAGGCACGCGCCTGCCCGTCCCGGCCGATCGCGCTTGCCGTCTTGCCCTGGGCCTCCGCGACCTGCTTCGCGCCTCGAAGGTCCCCATGAGGCACCGGGACAACGCGGCTAGCATCGCGTTTCGGTAGGCAAGAACGGTGTGGCCGTCGACAACGCCTTGGACGCCTTTGCCTTCGGTGTTCTCGAAGGACTCCGCCGCGGACAGCCCACTGATCTTAGGCGTCGACCGACCGATCACCATCTTCGTCGCTGCCGCCGCAAAGTAAGTGCGTGCGGGTCAGCGCTGCTGCTCCGTCTGGTGAGCGGGGGCCCGTCCGACGCTGCCAATGGCCTCAAATAGCAGCGAGGGTCGTCCGCCGAGGGAGTTGACGAAGATGGCCGTGACGGAAAGGGCCATCGCGATCATCGCCCAGACGGGGTAGATTAGGCCGGTGGTGGCTGCCGGAATGCCGATGCCGTTGAAGAGGAACGCCAGGGCGACGTTCTGCCGGGTGCGGCGGTAGCTGAATTGGCTTGTCTCACGCGCGGTTAGGATCGCGCGTAGGTCGTCGCGGACGATGACCACATCGGCGGATTCCACTGCGATGTCGGTGCCGCCGCCCATGGCGATGCCGACATCGGCCTGCATCAGGGCGGGGGCGTCGTTGATGCCGTCACCGACCATGGCCACCCGGGTGCCGCCAGCCTGGAGCTCGCGCACAAGTTCAGCCTTGTCCTCGGGCAGCACCCCGGCCCGGACCTTCTCGATGCCGACCTGCGCGGCGACGTGGGCAGCGGC
Organism: Leucobacter sp.; assembly: GCF_053528595.1. Lineage (NCBI taxonomy): Bacteria > Bacillati > Actinomycetota > Actinomycetes > Micrococcales > Microbacteriaceae > Leucobacter > Leucobacter sp. The sequence goes on from NZ_JAIVPF010000002.1 coordinate 16,254, forward strand.
GCGGGCGTTGTCGCCGGTCGCCAGCACCGGGGTGATCCCCGCGGCGCGCAGTTGCTCGACTGCCTCGACCGCCTCGGAGCGGATCTCGTCACCGAGGGCGATGACCCCAAGCAGCTGCCCGTCGGCGGCGACGGTCACCACGGTGCGCCCGATGCTCTCCAGCCGCTCGACGGTGGCCGCGAGGGGGCTCAGGTCGAGGCCGTAGTCGATCAGGAAGTCGGGCCGGCCGACCAGCACGGCGCGGCCATCGACGGTGGCGGTGACACCGAAGCCGGTGACGGAGGTGAAGTCCCGGGACGCCGCCAGGGTGAGGCCTCGGTCAGCTGCGGCGGTGACCATAGCCCGGGCCAGCGGGTGCTCGGAGTACTGCTCGGCTGCCGCGGCGGTCGTGAGGAGGTCCGCCTGGTTCGTGCGGGCCTCGATCTCGCGGACGGCGGGTTTGCCCTCGGTGAGGGTGCCGGTCTTGTCCAGCACGATGGTGCGGACCTGGCCGAAGGTCTGGAACGCCTCCCCGGTGCGCATGATGATGCCCTCGTCGGCGGCCTCCCCGGCGGCGCGCACGATCGCCAGCGGCGCGGCGATACCCACCGCGCACGGGTAGCCCATCACGAGCACGCCGATGCCGGCGAACACTGCCCGGCGCACGTCGGGCTCGCCGGCCAGCGCCCAGGACCCCAGCAGCCAGCCGACCAACGCGAGAGCGGCCACGATCAACACGGTGGGGGTGTAGACGCGCAACACGCGGTCGACCAGGTGCAAGATGCCGGGCTTGAGCGCCCGGGCGTCCTCGACGTGGCGCACCACCTGGGCCAAGAAGCTGTCCGTCCCGACCCGAGTCGCCTCCACCAACAGGGTGCCGGCGCCGTTGATGGACCCGCCGATCACCTCTCCGCCGGCAGACCGTTCGGCCGGGACGGGCTCTCCGGTGACCAGCGACAGGTCGAGGGTGGAGTAGCCCTCGACCACTCGGCCGTCGACGGGGACCCGGTCCCCGGGCCGGATTCGCACCAGGTCACCCGCCGCGATCTGGGCGACGGGTACTTCCTGCTCGGTGCCGTCGTGGACCAGGCGGGCGGTGTCCGGCTGGAGGTCGAGCAGCTTGCGCACAGCCTGGCTGGAGCGGGTCTTGACCAGTAGGGACAGCCACTCGGAGAAGATGTGGTAGTTCGTCACCAGCACGGTCACGGCGAAGAACGGCGCGGTCGGGTAGTCGGGGAAGGCGCCGGTCAGGCCGATGATCCCGCCCACGATGCCGCCGAACGCGCCGACTTCTAGCAGCACGTGCTGGTTGAGGATGCCCCGCCGCGCGGCCTGGTAGGCCATGCTCAGAATGTGCGGGGCGACGGCGAACACCACCGTCAGGGCCAGGGCACCTGTCAGCCACCCGGCCGCCGTCTCGCCGATCAGCCCCCACTGACGCCCGGAATAGGCCAGCGCGGCCGGAGCGATCATCGCCAGGGTGCCGAGGGCGGAGCGGGCCCGACCGGCCGGGCGCAGGATCGCGTAGGAGACGGGAACCATCAGCGCCACGACCGAGGCGGGCACCAGCACCGACCAGATGCCGGAGACTTCCAGGGTCAGGGCGATGGCAGTCAGGCTGGCCGCGACCGCGACCAGCAACCGCTCACCCTCCCGGACAAGGTCGGCCTCCTCCTCCTCGAACGGCCGCAGCTTGCGCGGGTCGTACAGGTCATAGCCGATGTCGCGCAGCGTCCCCAGGATGTCCTCGGGGCGGATGACGTTCGGGTCGTAGTCGACCAAGGCCTGCTCGTGGGTCAGGCTGACCGCGACCTTGTCCACCCCGGGCTGGCGGCCCAGCGCCTTCTCGATGGTGCCCGTGCACAAGGAGCAGTGCAGGCCCGCAATCCGGGCGCGGATGCGGGCGTGCCCGGCGAGGTAGCTCGGCTCCTCCGCCCACAGTTGGTCTGGCTGTTCCGTCTGGGTCACAGTGCTTGTCTCCGCTTCTTGGTCGTCTGCCGCGGCGTCTCAGCCGATGACCGGATAGCCGGCCGTGGCGAGCCGCTCGGCGATCTGTTCGGTGCTGGTCTGGGAATCGTCGTAGCTCACCGTCACCTCGTTGGTGGCGGAGTCCGGGGCGACGTCACTCACGCCGCCAAGGCGCGTCAACGCCTTGCGGATCGCGTTCTCGCAGCCTCCACAATGGATGTATTCGACGCGAAACGTATAAGTCGTCACAGCACACCTCCTCTGGTTGCTACCAACCATAAACCTTCCAGTTGAGTGGAAGGTCAAGCAAGGAGGGCAAGGCATATTCCACGCCGGCCGGAGAGTCCGCCTCAGGCGGAGGGGTTGACCCTCCAGCTAGGAGAAGGTCAAAGGTGGTCATGACCAGGCAAGGAGAGACCCGAACGGAAGGAACGATCCGCCATGGCACTTATCGACGACCGAACCCAGCAGCTCATCAACGTCCTCGCCGACTGCGTCGCCAAGTGTGAAGCGTGCGCGAGGGACTGCGCAGCCCAAGGCAACGCCGACTTGGCCGACTGCATCTCGCTATGTTCCGAGTGCGCCACACTCTGTCAGGCGTGCATCACACTGGTCGCGCGCAACAGCCAGTTCTCCGCCGCGATGTGCGAGACGTGCGCTGATGCCTGCGACCGATGCGCGACAGAGTGCTACCGCACCGAAATGATCGAGTGCGCGGAGGCCTGCCGGACCGCCGCGGAGGCGTGCCGAGAGATGGCAGAAGCCACCGCCTAGCGATGCCCTAGCGCCTCGGTCCCGGCTTTCTGTCGGACATGCTCAATCAGTCGGCAGGTACCGCCCACCTCCGGCAGGCGGTCGGCTTCGGTCGCCAGTTCAGTGAGTTGCCCACGAAGGTCCTCTAGTTCTCGGATTCGCCGCTCGATGCTGTGCATCTGCGCATCGATGAGGGTTCGGACGTAGGAGCAGGGTGCCACCCCTCGCTCTCGGAACGACAGGATCTCCTTCACCTCATCTAGCGTGATGCCCAAGCGTTTGGCTGTCCGGATGAAGGTCAGCCGGTCCAGGTAGGACGCGTCGTAGTCTCGGTAACCCGACGGCGTGCGAGGCGGTTCCGGTAGAAGCCCGATGGACTCGTAGTACCGAATCGTCTTCGGATTCTGGTCACCGAGGCGCGCCAACTCGCCAATCTTCATTCCTGCATCTTACAGTTGGATGGAAGGTTCTTCCACTCTCGAAGTCATCACGCGTCTTGCAGATCAAGGTGTCAACCAACGTTGACAGCACTTCGTGCGGTCAACGCCTGCTCACCTGACCGTCGAAAGGCGGTGGCGTGGTGACGGTCTCGATGCGCGTGATGTCGGCGGGCGATGGCTACAAGTACCTACTGCGCACGATCGCGGCCGCGGATGGCGACCGCGCCCTGTCCACGCCGCTGACGAGGTACTACGTGGAGGCGGGCACACCGCCGGGCCAGTGGCTCGGGTCCGGCGTCGTCTCACTTGGCAAGGGGCAGCTCGCGGTTGGAGATCGGGTGTCGGAGGCCCAGCTTCAGCTCTTGATGGGGATGGGCCGTGATCCGATCACCGGCGACCCGCTCGGGCGCGCGTTCCCTGCCTACAAGTCGGTGCCGGAGCGGATCGAGGCACGGATCGCCGACCTCGACCCCGCCATGAGTCCGGGCGCGAAGGGCGAGGCGGTCGCGCAGATCGAGGCCGAGGAGACCGACCGCGGCAGACGCCGGGCGGTGGCCGGGTTCGACTTCACCTTCTCGGTTCCGAAGTCCGCATCGGCGTTGTGGGCGGTCGCCGATGCAGGGACGCAAGCGCTCATTGGGGAGGCGCATCATGCGGCGGTTGCGGAGGTGGTTGCGTTCATGGAGCGCGAGGTTGCAGCCACCCGCTCGGGTGCAACCGCCGGGGACGGGGCCGTTGCGCAGGTCGATGTGACCGGGTTGGTGGCGACGGCGTTCGATCACTTCGACTCCCGTGCCGGCGACCCCCACCTGCACACCCACGTCGTCATCAGCAACAAGGTGCAGACCGCGTTTGACGGCAGATGGCGCAGTCTGGATGGGCGGCCGATGCACGCCGCCGTGGTCGCGCTGTCGGAGCTGCACGAGGCGGTGTTCGCCGACCACATGACCCGCACCTTCGGCGTCGAGTGGGAAGCAAGGGACATGGGCCGGGACCGGAACCCGGCCTGGGCGATCCGCACCGTGCCAGAGGAGCTGGTCCAGGAGTTCTCCACCCGTGCCCGACACATCGACGCCGAGAAGAACCGGCTCATCGCCGAGTACGTCGCCCGGCACGGCCGCCAACCCTCCACGGCGACCGTGATCAAGCTGCGCGCCCAAGCCACCCTTGCCACACGCCCGGAGAAGGAGGTGCGGTCGCTGGCCGACCTGACTGCCGAGTGGCGCATCCGCGCCACCGGGGTACTCGGCCAGGACGCCACCGACTGGGCGCTCGCCGTCACCGACAACGACAAGCCGCTGCTGCTGCGCGCCGATGACGTGCCGCTCGATGCCATCGGGGAACTCGGCCAGACCGTGGTCGGAGTGGTGGGTGAGAAGCGGTCCACCTGGCGGCGATGGAACCTCATGGCCGAGGCATCCCGGCAGACGATGGGCTGGCGCTTCGCCACCATGCAAGACCGCGAAGCCGTCGTCGCGATGATCGCCGATGCCGCCGAGCAAGCCTCGCTCCGGCTGACGCCGCCCGACCTCGCCACCAGCCCGGCCGCGTTCCGGCGGGTGGACGGCACCAGCGTGTTCCGACCCAAGCACTCGACCGTGTTCTCCTCCGAGCTGCTCCTGGCCGCCGAGGACCGACTGCTCGACCGCTCCCGCACCACGACCGGGCCGACCGTGCCGCTGGCGACGGTCGAGAAGATCACCACTCGTGCCGATGCGAAGGGTCGGATGCTCGGGGAGGATCAGGCCGACGCGCTCATGAAGATCGCCGTCTCTGGCCGGATGCTCGACGTGCTGGTGGGACCGGCGGGCGCCGGGAAGACCACCGCGATGAATGCCCTGCGCCGGGCGTGGGAGACCGAGCACGGTAAGGGCTCGGTGGTCGGTCTGGCACCTTCCGCCGTGGCCGCGCAGGTCCTCGCCGACGATCTGGGTATCCAGACCGAGAACACGGCGAAGTGGTGGCAGAACCACCTCATCCACGGCGAGGACCTCCAGATGGGTCAGCTCGTCATCATCGACGAAGCCTCCCTGGCCGGAACCCTGTCCCTGGACCGCATCACCCACCTGGCCGAACGCGCTGGGGCGAAGGTGCTGCTGGTCGGTGACTTCGCCCAACTCCAATCCGTGGACGCCGGCGGAGCGTTCAACCTGCTCGTGAGCCACCGGGACGATGCTCCCGAACTGGTCGACGTCCACCGCTTCACCAACGCATGGGAGAAGACCGCCTCCCTCGCCCTGCGGCACGGACGCACGCAGGTGATCGACACCTATCTCGACCACCACCGCATCCACGAAGGCGACGGCGAAGCAATGACCGACGCCGCCTACACCGCCTGGCGCACCGACCGAGAAGCCGGCCGGGTGTCGGTGCTGATCGCTGAGACCCGCGACGACGTCACCACCCTCAACACCCGTGCCCGCGCGGACCTGATCCTTGACGGCACCCTTACGCCCGGTCGGGAGGTCGAGCTGACCGATGGCACCACCGCTGGGGTCGGGGACACGATCATCACCCGCCGCAACGACCGGCGCCTGCGCAACGGCAAGAACTGGGTGCGCAACGGCGACACCTGGACCATCAAAGACGTCCGCGACGACGGCTCAATCACCATCCGCCCCACCGAGCGCAGGTTCGGCAGCTCGATCGTCCTGCCCGCGTCGTATGTGTCCGAGCATGTTGACCTCGGCTACGCGGTCACCGCGCATAGGGCGCAGGGCGTCACTGTCGACACAGCACATGTCCTGGTGGAGCCGACGACCACGCGGGAGAACTTCTACGTCGCCATGACCCGCGGCAAGCACTCCAACCAGGCCTATGTGGTCCTGGACCGGCCCGACGACGCCCACCCCGAACCGCACCCGGGCGACAACCCCGACGCCACCGCCCGCAGCGTGCTCTACGGGGTACTCCAGCACGTCGGTGCCGAGCTGTCCGCGCACGAGACCATCACTGCCGAGCAGGATCATTGGGGTTCGATCGCTCAGCTTGCTGCCGAGTACGAGACCATCGCCGCTGCCGCACAGCACGACCGCTGGGCCACCCTCATCCACGCCGCTGGTCTCAGTGAGGAACAGGCCAACACTGTGATCGAGTCCGACGCGTTCGGCGCGCTGACCGCCGAACTCCGCCGCGCAGAGGCCAACCATCACGACCTCGACCGCTTGTTCCCACGCCTCGTGACCGCTCGCGGGTTCGATGATGCCGACGACATCGCTTCCGTCCTGCACCACCGCGTCGCCCGTGCCACCGCACGGCCAGCAGGATCTGGCCGCGTCCGCAAGTCACCGCGGCTAGTCGCCGGGCTCATCCCACACGCTGGAGGATCGATGACCGAGGACATGCGTCAAGCGCTCGAAGAACGACGTGAGTTGATCGAGCAGCGGGCGGATGCCGTACTCGACAGCGCCCAGGCGGAGGACGCCGCCTGGACGAAGGCACTCGGGACACCGCCTCGCGATCAGGCGAAGCAACGGGTCTGGCGTCGGCACGCTCGCACCATTGCTGCCTACCGGGACCGCTACGGCATTACCGATGACAGGCCCCTGGGCACGGCACCGGAAAGCACGGCGCAGAAGATCGACCGAGCCAGAGCAGAGGTTGCGCTGCGCCAACTCGCCCCTGAGCACGAACCCGACCAGCAGCGTCCTCCGACCGCGCCGGTACGCCGCGGACCGCGCCTATGAGGCACTACCAAATGCGGCGGGGCATCCGAGCTAGCAGGAACGCATCACAAGGTTGCCGTCTCGAAGCATCCGGGGTGCTGTTCGAGGGGACGTTCAGAGGGAAGGGCCATCGCGCCGAGTGGTCCGGGGTGCCTTGTCGCGGCTGAACGCTGTTCCCAGCGGCGATCGCTGCGGGCTGTCGCGGAGGTCTTCTTGCATGTGGAGCATGTTGGTGATCTGGCCGGCGTCGGTGACGATGCGTGCCCGCCCATCACCGATCAACTCGTGGGGTCCGACGCTGGCGGCACTGGTCACCGGGCCAGGGACCGCGCCAACATGACGGCCCAGCTCATGCGCCCGCTGCGCCGTACGCAGAGCGCCTGAGCGTGCGCCGGCCTCGACCACGACCGTCGTGCTCGACAGGGCAGCCAACAGCCTGCCGCGTGCCAAGAACCTGTGCCGGGTCGGTGCAGTGCCCGGCGCAGTCTCGCTGACCAGCAGCCCCACGTCAGCGATTCGGTCCAGTAGCTCTCGATGCCCGGCCGGATACGGCCGATCCACGCCACCAGCCAACACTGCGATCGTGTCTCCACCGGCGCCCAAAGCTGCTCGGTGTGCGGCACCCTCGATCCCGTACGCGCCACCTGCTACGACTACACGCTCGTCCCGAGCGAGCTCAGTGGCGAAGTCGGTGGCGACGTGCTCCCCGTAGGAGGTTGCGGCCCTGGCCCCGGTGATCGTCACCAGGTCCGACAGTGGACGGAACAAGAATGAGTCCGCCCCACGAGTCCACAACGCAAACGGTGCCCGATCACCGAGGTTGTTCACCGCCGCCGGCCAGTACCTGTCACCAGGGACCATAGCGCCGATCCCGTCCCGTTCGACGTGACGGAGGCGCTCGGCCAGTTCATCGGGTCGTGACGCCGTGCTCAACCGGTCGCGCCAGACTTGTGCGTCCACTCGGTCCAAACCCGGAACCTTCCCCTCGCTGTCCAGGAGCCCCAGCGTCTCCACCCCACCCAGGCGGGACAGCAACCGCCCTGTCACCGCATCGTCGGGCTCAGCCAGCATCGTCAACATCATCCGCGCCGTGTGGTCATCCTTCGCAAGATCGCTGAACGAGGTCATGATCGGGGGTCCTCTCGGTGAGACGTCACCGAGGAGGTACGCGTGTAGCGACGGGGTTCCGCATGTCCGCTGTCGGGAGTAAAATGGAAGCAAGTAGAGGCGATTTTCATCAATGTGTCGCCGTCGCCCCCAGTGCGATGGCACGACCGCCCGGAACCATCTCGGGTAGTCCTTCAAGGTTCTTTATCGCCAGGACTGTGGAGAGGACTGCCGTCATGTTCCGTCTCATCTGGGCCGCCAGCGTTCACACCCGGTACTTCCTGCGCCGGTATATGCGCACCAACATCTTGCTTGATGTCATCCGTACCCGTCGTGGCCTCAAGTGGGGCGTGCCCGTCATGCTTCTGGCGATCCCGTATCTCTACGTCACCGGCATTCTCACCGTGGTCATCCGGGATGGTGGACCCGGATGGCTCAACCTGTTGGTGATACTCGCGATCTGGAACGCTTTGAAGATGATCTGGATCGGCCCGATCAGCCTTGTCCTCTTGGCGCGCGCACGTCTTCGAGAGCTAAGCGAGCGTCGCGCGCCGTGGGTATCCACCGCGTCGACCGATGAGAGCCAGAACCTCGCCGATGCTCCGCTCGGAGCGCACTAAGACTGTCCGCGTACCGACCCTGCTGGTCAGTCGACGGACTCGGACAGCTCTAACCACCGCTCCTCCAACTGCGCCACTTCGGCCTCCATCTCGCGCAGTTCGTCAGCGTGTCGCTGTAGGCCTTCGTAGTCGCTCTGATCGTGCTCGGCCAGGCGCCGGTGTACCACCTCGATGTTGCCTGACACCCTCTCCAGCCGGCGCTCGATTGCGCTGATCTCCTTCTGGGCCGCTCGACGCTCCGCACCGGACAGCGCCGACGTTTCCTCAGGCTCAGCCGACGTCGTGGCGAGGTCGGGCCTGTCGGTCGGCGTGCTCGTCTGTTCCTGGCGCAGCCGCAGGTACTCATCGACTCCGCCCGGTAGATGCCGCAGCCGCCCGTCCAGGATCGCGTACTGCTGGTCGGTGACTCGCTCCAACAGGTACCGGTCGTGGGAGACGACGATGAGCGTTCCCGGCCAAGAGTCGAGCAGGTCCTCCATCGCGGTGAGCATCTGAGAATCAACGTCGTTCGTAGGCTCATCTAGAGCGATGAGATTAGGTTCGCTCAGCAGCAACAACAGCAGTTGCAGTCTCCGCTTCTGGCCTCCGGAGAGGTCATCGACGCGGGCGGAGAGGTGTTCACGGGCGAAGCCAAGACGTTCGAGCAACTGCGCCGGGGTGTGGACCTTGCCCTCGATCGTGAACGTCGTCTTGGTGCGGGCAAGCACCTCACGCACCCGGTCGCCGCCGATCTCGGCGAGTTGGGAGAACTGCTGATCCAGCACCCCGACCCGCACCGTCTTACCGTGCTTGACCCGCCCGGTCGTCGGGGCGAGGGTGCCGCACACCAGCCCCAGCAGGGTCGACTTCCCGGCGCCGTTCGCGCCGAGGATGCCAGTGCGCTCACCGGGCGCAAGCCGCCAAGTGACCTCGCGCAACACCTCGTGCTCGCCGAAGCGCACCGAGGCGTCCTCGATGTCGACCACGTCCTTGCCCAGCCGGGCCACCGCTAGCCGCTGCAGCTCGATCGGGTTCCGCACCGGGGGGACGTCCTCGATGAGCTGGTTGGCCGCGTCGGTGCGGAACTTGGGCTTAGAGGTGCGGGCCGGCGCCCCGCGACGCAGCCACGCGAGCTCCTTGCGCATCAGGTTCTGCCGCTTCGCCTCGGCTGCCGCAGCCATCCGGTCACGCTCGACCCGCTGCAGCACATAGGAGGCATACCCACCCTCGAACGGCTCCACGATCCCGTCGTGTACCTCCCACGTCTCGGTGCACACCTCATCCAGGAACCACCGGTCGTGGGTGATGACCAGCAGCCCGCCGACGTTCTTCGCCCACCGGTTCCGCAGGTGTTCGGCCAGCCACGCGACCCCCTCGACATCGAGGTGGTTCGTCGGCTCGTCCAGGGCGATCAGGTCCCAGTCGCCCACGAGGAGCGCGGCGAGGGCCACCCGGCGCCGCTGCCCACCGCTCAGCTCACCGACCCGCGCTTCCCACGGGATGTCCGAAGCGAGCCCGCCGATCACATCGCGGATGCGCGCATCACGGGCCCACTCATGCTCCGGCCCGTCGCCCACGATCGAACGGCCGACCGTCTCAGCCGGGTCCAGGTCGTCGCGCTGGTCGAGCACCCCGAACCGCACGCCGCTGCGTCGGGTCACACGGCCCGCGTTCGGCTCGATCCGTCCCGACAGCATCCCGAGCAAGCTCGACTTGCCATCACCGTTGCGACCAACGATCCCGATCCGGTCGCCCTCCTCCAGCCCGAGCGTCAGCGACTCGAACACCACCCGGGTCGGATACTCCAGCCGGAGTCCTTCGGCGCCCAGCAGATGCGCCGCCATCAGGCCACACCCGCCAGTTCCCCGACCCGGAACTCGCGTCGAACCCGAGCACGACGGCGCCCCGAAAGCCCCGCCGCCCCCCGAATCCTCCCGCGACAGCGGTAGAGTGAAAGCGTCCGATCCCAATGCCCTATCGGGGTGCTCGGCTCGTCGAGGATCAGCACGTTCGGCTGATCGAGCAGGATGAGCAGCAGCTGCAGCCGTCGCTTCTGGCCGCCGGAGAGATCCTTCACCGGGGTCGAGAGCTGCGCGCTCGTGAAGCCCATGCGCTCCAGCATCTGCCCGGGGGTGAGCTCCTGCGCCCTCGATCCCGCGCCCACCGTGAAGCTCGTGCGCAGCCGGCCGATCACCGTGCGCACCGGCTCGTTCAGGTGCTCCTCGAGCTCGTCGAGCCGCTGCGTGAGCGTCGCCACCTTCACGGTCTTGCCGCGCTTGACGCGTCCCGACGTCGGCTCCACGTCACCCGAGATGAGCCCCAGCAGCGTCGATTTGCCCGCGCCGTTGACACCCAGGATCCCCGTGCGCTCGCCGGGCGCGAGCAGCCACTCGATGCCATCGAGGATCACGCGGTCGCCGTACACCACACCCGCGTCGACGAGGTTCACGACCTCCTTGCCGAGGCGCTGCACGGCCATCGACTGCAGGGACACCCTGTCCCGGATCTCGGGCACGTCGGCGATGAGCTCGTTCGCGGCGTCGATGCGGAACTTCGGCTTCGAGGTGCGGGCGGGGGCGCCGCGGCGCAGCCAGGCCAGCTCCTTGCGCGCCAGGTTCTGCCGCTTCTGCTCGATCGCCGCGGCCTGCCGGTCGCGCTCGACCCGCTGCAGGATGTACGCGGCGTACCCGCCCTCGAACGGCTCGACGACGCGGTCGTGCACCTCCCACGTCGTCTCGCACACCTCGTCGAGGAACCAGCGGTCGTGCGTCACGACGAGCAGCGCGCCCTGCCCCCGCGGCCAGCGCCGCTTGAGGTGCTCTGCGAGCCAGGAGATGCCCTCGACGTCGAGGTGGTTCGTCGGCTCGTCGAGGAAGAGCAGGTCGTACTCGCCCACCAGCAGGCTCGCGAGCGCCACCCGGCGCCGCTGCCCGCCCGAGAGCGCGTCGAGCGGGGCCTCCCAGCCGAGGTCGCCGACGAGGCCCGCGATCACCTCGCGCGTGCGCGGATCCCCCGCCCACTCGTGCTCGGGGCGGTCGCCGACGATCGCGCCGCCCACGGTCTCGCCGTCGGCGAAGACGTCGGCCTGATCCAGCACGCCGATGGTCGTGCCGCCGCGCATCGTGACCTGCCCGCCGTCGGGTTCGCGCCGACCGGCGAGCATCATCAGCAGCGACGACTTGCCGTCGCCGTTGCGGCCGACGATCCCGATCCGGTCCCCCTCGGCGACCCCCAGGGTCACCGAGTCGAACACGGTCTTGGTCGGTACCTCGAGGTGCAGGGCCTCGGCCCCCAGAAGATGCGCCATAACCTCTCCAGTCTACGGCGCTCCCCGACAGCAGGCTGCGCGCCGACGGGTGACGGCGGGCGACCCGCTGTGCCAGAGTGGTGATCAGCGGCGACCGCGGAGGGGGCGGGCATGGGGAGCTCACACGGGGAAGAGGCCAGGCACGACGGCTGGTCGCCGTTGCGGATCGTGCTCGGGATCGTCGCGGTGCTCGCCGGCGTCGCGCTCGTCCTCGCGCCGCTCTCCTCCCGGGCGATCGCCGTCGTAACGGGGATCGGTCTCGTGCTCACCGGCATCGTCGTCCTGCTCCGCCTGCGAGCGGACCGCGCCGAGCACCCCGAGGGCCCCGGCGGCTTCGGCCGCGCGCTCGGCATCGCGATCATCGTGTTCGGCGCCGTCATCGCACTCTGGCCCACGGCGGGCGCGCCGTGGCTCGCGTTCCTCGTCGGCGCCGGGCTGATCGCGCACGGCCTGCTCTCGGCGATCCGCGCGATCCGCCTCCGCGCTCCCGGCCGAGCGGCTGACATCATCGCGGCGAGCGCGGCCGTGGTCTTCGGCGCGCTGACCTTCACCTGGCCCGTGCTCACGCTCGAGATCTTCCGTTTCGGCGTGGGCGCGTGGTTCGTCTTCTTCGGCCTCCAGCTGCTCGTGTCGCTGCTGATCCGCCGCGAGCGCGCCGCCCCGCGCGAACCCTCCCGCTTCGGCCGGTGGATGCGCACGATCGGCGCGTGCGCGGCACTCGCGGTCGCCCTGCTCTTCGCCGCGGGCAGCGGCGCGATCCGCGGCGGCGCCCCGCTGCCCCAGCCGGGGCCGTTCTACGCGGCTCCCGCCGAGGTGCCCTCGGAGCCGGGCCGTCTGCTGCGCTCCGAGCCCCTCGCGGAGGGCGTGCCCGCGGGAACCGAGGCGTGGCGCATCCTCTACACCACCACCCACCCCGACGGCTCCCCCGCGATCTCGAGCGGCACCGTCCTCGCGCCGCAGCAGCGAGACGGCGATCCGCTGCCCCTGCTCACCGTCGCGCACGGCACCACCGGCGTCGTGCCCAAGTGCGCGCCCTCGCTCGGCGCGGCCCCGTTCGCCGACGGCGCCGGCGCCGCGCTCGAGCAGCTCGTCGCGCAGCACGGCTGGGTCGCGGTGATCTCCGACTACATCGGGCTCGGCACCGCGGGCACCCACCCGTACCTCATCGGCGACGCCGAGGCGCGCAACGTGCTCGACGCCTCCCGCGCCGCACAGGAGTTCCAGCAGATCAGCACCACGACCGACACGGTGATCTGGGGGCATTCCCAGGGCGGGCAGGCCGCGCTGTGGACGGCGCAGATCGCGGGCGACTACGCGCCCGAATTCACGGTCAAGGGCGTCGCCGCCTTCGCTCCGGCGGCCGATCTCCTCGGTCTCGCCGAGGCCGACAAGAATGACGCGGCCGGCAAGACCGTCTCGGCGTACATCGCCTCGACCTGGGATCGCATCTACCCCGAGCTGCAGCTCGAGCGCCACCTCACGCCCGGCTCGGCGGGCGGGGTCGAGAAGATCCGGGATCTCTGCTTCAACGGAACCGACGTGCTCTCGGCGGTGCTGCGCGGCACCCAGGTGCCCAACCAGGTCTTCCCCGACCGGCTGCTCGACGGGGAGTTCGGCGATCGGCTCGAGGCGCAGACGCCCACGGGACCGTTCCCCGCACCGGTGATGGTGGCGCAGGGACTCGCCGACCCCCTCGTCAAGCCGGGCATGCAGCGCGACTGGGTCGAGGCGCGCTGCCGCGCCGGCGAGCAGATCGACTACCGCACCTTCCCGGGGCTCAGCCACACCTCTCTCGTCGACGCCGACTCGCCGCTCACCCCGCAGATCGTGCAGTGGACGCTCGACCGCTGGAGCGGCGCGCCGCCCACACCCAACTGCGACGCGCTGCCGGAGTAGTCGTCCTCACCGAGAGCGCGTGTGCGACGAGAGGGTCGTCATTCTGCGCGCAGTCGCAGAATCCACGACGTGTGGATCCTGCGACTCGCAAGCTCGCGCAGGATGACGGAGAGCTCTCACCGGATGGCGGAGAACTCGCGCAGGATGGCTGAGAAGCGGCGTCAGACGCTGCAGCAGGATCCCCCGCAGCACGCCCCGCCCGACTCGGCGTCGCCGAGCAGGTTGAGGATCTCGGCGCTCTCGGCGGCGGCCGCGGCGGCGATGCCGGCGTCCTGATTCAGCTCGATCGCCTCGGTCTGGGTCTTCTCGGTCATGTGCTCTCCCTGGTCTCGATTCCGCTGCGCTCCGCCGGGGCGGCGGAGCCCCGTTTCCGCCGTGCTCAGCCGGCGGTGGTCCCTGATCCCTCGCCGTCGCGCAGCCCGAGCACCTGCTCGAACGCGCCGGCGAAGGCGTCGGCCGACTGCGCACCCGACACCCCGTACTTCTGGTCGATCAGGAAGAACGGCACCCCATTCACCCCGAGCATACGCGCACGGGTGATGTCGCGCTCGACGGCCTCGCCGTAGGCCTCGTCGTCGAGCGCGGCGCGCACGGCATTCGCGTCGAGACCCGCCTCGGCGCCGAGACGCGCGAGCGTGTCCGGATCCGACATGTCCTCTCCCTCCGAGAAGTACGCGCGGAACAGGCGCTCCTGCAGCGCGGCCTGCACGCCCTCCTCCTTCGCGAGGTGCAGGATCCGGTGCGCGCGTGCGGTGTTCGCGTGCTTCACGCGGTCGAACGCGAAGGCCACGCCCTCGGCTTCGCCCAGCTGCGTCATCTGCCCCAGCATCTGCTCGACCTGCGCCGCGGGCATGCCCTTGTGCTTCACCAGGAAGTCGATCTCGCTGCCCGCGAAGTCGAGCGGGGTGTCGGGCGCCAGCTCGAAGCTGTGGCTCTCCACCTCGACCTCCACGTCGGGACGGGCCTCGCGGAAGGCGGCGACGCCGGCTTCGAAACGGTGCTTGCCGAGGTAGCACCACGGGCACGCGATGTCGGACCAGATGTCGACGCGGATCTTCTCACTCATGCGGGGTACAGCACGGAAACGGCCGCGGCTATTCCCGGGGCACGCGGATCCGCGCGAGGCTGGGGCGGGAAACCGCAGGGGCGCGCCACGAGGACGTACCGGCGCGTCAGCCCTCGAGCACGCGTGCGCCGGGCACCGGCCCCGTGACGGTGAGCGCCTGCACGCCCCCGCGGGTCAGTGCGCTACGCAGTTCGGCGGCCGACTGGGCGCTGTCGACCAGGAAGGCGACCGTGGGACCGGATCCCGAGACGATGCCCGCGAGCGCGCCGCGCGACTCGCCCAGTTCGAGCAGGTCGGTGAGCTCGGGGGCGAGCTTGAGCGCCGCCACCTGCAGATCGTTGTGCATGGACTCCGCCAGCGAGTCTGCGTCGCCCACGCGCACGGCCTGCAGCACCGCCGTGTCGACCTTGACCTGATCGGGCTGACGACCGAGGTCGACCAGGTGCTCGTCGCGATGCCGGTCGAGCGCGCGGTAGACGACCGGGGTGTTGAGTCCCGTCTCCGAGAGCGCCAGCACCCAGTGGAAGGCGCCCTTGGCGAGGGCCGGGCTCAGCTCGTCGCCGCGGCCCGTGCCGACGGCCGTGCCGCCCTCGAGCGCGAAGGGCACATCGGCGCCGAGTTCGGCCGCGAGCGGCAGCAGCCCGGAGCGTCCGAGGCCGGTGCCCCAGAGCTCGTCGCAGGCGACGAGCGTGGCCGCGGCGTCGGCGGATCCCCCGCCCATGCCGCCCGCGATCGGCACCCGCTTGAAGACCGTCAGCGCGGCGCCGCCCGCGTAGCCGGTGCGCTCGGCCAGCAGCCGCGCAGCCGCGACCGCGAGGTTGCTGTCGTCGAGGGGCAGCCCGCTCGCGTCGATCGGTCCGATGAAGCGCACCGAGAAGCCATCCGCCTCGGTCGCGGTCACCTCCTCGAACAGCGACACCGCCTGGTACAGCGACGCGACGTCGTGGTACCCGTCGTCCTGGATCGCGCCGACGCGGAAGAACACATTGACCTTGCCCGGTGCACGCACCGTGATCGATCGCAGCCCCCTCGTGCTCATACCCTCCACGCTAGCGCACCGGCGGGTTCGCACGTTGCACGGATCTCAGACGCCTCGCGCACGACTGCGCGCGATCGCCAGGTAGTCCTCGATGCCGAGCTGCTCGGCACGGGCCGTCGGATCGAGGCCGGCGCCCTCGATCACCGCCACCGCGCGGTCGAGCGGTCCCAGCACGGGCTGCAGCGCCTGGCGCAGCATCTTGCGGCGCTGCGCGAATGCCGCATTGACCAGTTCGAAGGCGAGCCGTCGCTCCGCCTCGTCGCCGCGCGGCTCGTCCCGTCGCTCGTAGCCGACCAGCACCGAGTCGACGCCGGGCACGGGCCAGAAGATGCGCCGGCTCACGTTACCGGCGATCCACCACTCCCCGTACCAGGCGGCCTTCGCGCTCGGGGCGCCGTACTCCTTCGAACCGGGCGACGCCGCGATGCGGTACCCGACCTCGGACTGCACCATGACGAGGCCGCGGCGCAGGCTCGGGAGCATCTCGAGGAAGTGCATGAGGATCGGCACCGACACGTTGTAGGGCAGGTTGGCCACCAGCACCTCGGGGAGCGCGGGGAGCGCGTCGAGATCGCTCGCGGTCACCTCGAGGGCGTCGCTCCGGATCACGCGCAGCCGCGGCCGTTCGGCGTCGGCGAAGATCTCGGGCTGCATCGTGCGCGCGGTGCTCAGCAGTTCGGCGGCGAGGCGGTGGTCGATCTCGACGGCCGTGACGTCGGCGCCGGCCTCGGTGATGCCGAGTGTGAGCGATCCGAGTCCCGGGCCGACCTCGATGACGAGGTCCCCCGCCTCGACTCCGGCGAGCCGTACGATCTTGCGCACCGTGTTGGGATCGATGACGAAGTTCTGGCCGAGCTTCTTGGTCGGCGAGACCCCGAGGCGCTCCGCGAGCTCCCGCACCTCGGCCGGGCCCAGCAGTCCTCGGCTGTCGCTCACGCCGAGTCCCCGACGGCGGCGGGTTCGGGATCCCGCGCGCCGGCGCCGCTCTCCGGCTCCCACGAGCCGTAGACCCGCTCGGTGTTGGCGGCGATCCGCGCGCAGACCTCCTCGAGCGGCTGCTCGAGCGCCTCGGCCATGCGACGCACCGTGTGCGGCAGCAGGTAGGGCGCGTTGGGACGCCCTCGGAACGGCTCGGGGGTGAGGAACGGCGAGTCGGTCTCGGCGAGCACCAGCTCGGGGCGCGCCACCGTCAGCGCCTCGCGCAGCGCCGGCGCGTTCCTGAAGGTGGTCGTGCCCGCGAACGACATGTACCAGCCGTGCTCGTTGCAGACCCGGGCGAGTCTCGCATCGCCCGAGAAGCAGTGGAACACCGTGCGCTCGGGAGCGCCGACGCGGAGCAGCGTCGCCACCACCTCGTCGTGAGCGTCACGATCGTGGATCTGCAGCGCGATGCCGTTGGCCTTCGCGATCTCGATGTGCGTCTCGAACGACTCGATCTGCGCGTCGCGCCCGTCCTCCCCCGTGCGGAAGAAATCGAGGCCGGTCTCCCCGACCGCGCGCACGCGGGGCTGGGCGGCGAGGCGCGAGATCTCGGAGAGGTGGGCGCTGAGGCAGCCCTGGGCGAAGAGCTTCGGAGCCTCGTTCGGGTGCAGCGCGACCGCGGCGAGCACGCGCGGATCGCTCTCGGCGAGCTGCGCGCTCCAGCGGCTCGTCTCGAGGTCGGTGCCCACCTGCACGACGCCCCGCACCCCCACCGACTCCGCACGGGCC
The DNA here is from genome assembly GCF_053528595.1 of Leucobacter sp. Taxonomy (NCBI): domain Bacteria; kingdom Bacillati; phylum Actinomycetota; class Actinomycetes; order Micrococcales; family Microbacteriaceae; genus Leucobacter; species Leucobacter sp. The sequence goes on from NZ_JAIVPF010000002.1 coordinate 33,783, forward strand.
AGCGAGTCGAGCGGATCGAGCTGGTCGATGCCGTCCTCGAACTCGAGGTGGGCGTGGTTGTCGTAGAGCGGGATCGGCAGGGGCTCGGGACTCGGGGGGCGGGTCAGATCCCGTCCCTCCGTCTTCGCCCGCTTGCGCAGTCCCCCCTCGGGCGCGCTCATCGGGAGTCGACCTCAGCCGCCGCTTCCGCCTCGTTCGCATCCGCGATGCGCGGGAAGAGCACCGCGAGCGACTGCTGCTCGGTGCCCGCCGGAAGGCGGCCCCAGTCGCCCGCCTCGCGGATCGGCTGCGCCGCGAGGGCGCCGAGCGCGGCCTCGGCGCCGAGCGCGGTCCACAGCTTCGCCGTGGCCAGCGGGATCACGGGCGCCAGCAGTACCGCGAGCACGCGCAGCCCTTCGGTCACGGTGTACAGCACGGTCGCGAGCCGCTCCCGCTGCTCGGGATCCTTGGCCAGCGCCCAAGGCTCCTGCTCCGTGATGTAGCCGTTGAGGGCGTCGACCAGCTCCCACACCGAGGCGATCGCCTCGTGGATCGCGAAGGCCTCGATGCGCTCGTCGGCGCGGGCCGCGACCGTGGCCGCGAGATCCCGGATCTGCGCCTCCGACTCGGTGTCGGCGATCGCCGACGGCTCGGGCACGCGGCCGTCGAAGTACTTCTGGTTCATGGCGAGCACCCGGCTGGCGAGGTTGCCGAAGCCGTTGGCGAGCTCCGCCTGGTAGCGGGCCGCCAGATCCTCCCAGCTGAAGGAGCCGTCGTGGCCGAACGAGATCGCCCGCATGAAGTAGTAGCGGAACGCGTCGCTGCCGAAGGTATCGGTGATCTCGTTGGGCGCGATGCCCGTGAGCTTCGACTTCGACATCTTCTCGCCGCCCACCAGCAGCCAGCCGTGCGCGAAGACGTGATTCGGCACCTCGAGGCCGGCGGCCATGAGCATGGCCGGCCAGATCACCGCGTGGAAGCGCAGGATGTCCTTGCCCACGAGGTGCGTCGCGGGCCAGCGGCGCTCGAACTGCTCCGGATCAGCCCCGTAGCCGATCGCGGTGACGTAGTTGAGCAGCGCGTCGAACCACACGTAGGTGACGTGGCTCGAGTCCCAGGGGATCGGGATGCCCCAGTCGAAGGAGGTGCGGGAGATCGACAGATCCTCGAGCCCCTGCTGCACGAACGCGATCACCTCGTTGCGCGCGCTGGCCGGCTGCACGAAGTCGGGACGCTCCTCGTAGAGCGCCAGCAGCCGGTCCTGGAACGCGCTCATCTTGAAGAAGTAGTTCTTCTCCTGCAGCAGCTCGAGCGGCTTCGAGTGGATCGCGCAGACCTTCTCGCCCTCGAAGGCGCCCGTGCCGTCGACGATCTCGCTCTTCGGCTTGAACTCCTCGCAGCCCACGCAGTAGAGCGCCTCGAATTCGCCCGCGTACACGTGCCCGTCGTCGTAGAGCTTCTGCAGGAACTTCGCGACGCCGGTCTCGTGACGCACGTCGGTGGTGCGGATGAAGTCGTCGTTGGAGATGTCGATCGTGTCGAGCAGCGGCTTCCACGCCGACTCGACCAGCCGATCGGCCCACTCCTTCGGCGCCACCCCGTTCGCGGTGGCGGTGCGCAGGATCTTCTGGCCGTGCTCATCGGTGCCGGTGAGGAACCAGGTGTCGTCGCCCGCCTGACGATGCCAGCGCGCGAGCACATCGGCCGCCACCTCCGTGTACGCGTGCCCGATGTGGGGCGCGTCGTTGACGTAGAAGATGGGCGTGGTGAGGAAGAACGAGGAGGGCTGCGCCTGCGAGCGCTGTGCCTGGGGGTCCGGTGCCATGGGTTCCATTGTATTGGGAACCGGTGACACCCTCGTCCGGTGTTACGCGGCCGCCGCGACCACGATCTCCGGCTCGTGCTTCACGGGGAAGTTCACCGAGTTCGCGATGAAGCAGACCTCGCGCGCCTCGGCGTGGGCCGCGCGGGCCGCCTCCACCATCGACGCCTCGGCGACGGTCACCCGCGGCCGCAGCACGACCTCGGTGAAGGCTCCGCCCATCCCCTCCTGGCGCATGGTGCCCGTCGCCCCGTCCGTGTAGGCGGTCACCACCACCCCCGCGCGCACCGCCATGTGCAGGTAGGACAGCATGTGGCACTGCGCGAGGGCCGTCACGAGCAGCTCCTCGGGGTTCCAGCGATCGGCGTCGCCGTGGAAGGTGCGGTCGGCCGAGCCCTCCAGCTCGGCCTTGCCCTCCGCGCGGATCAGCAGCTGACGGCCGTACTCCCGGTACCCGCTCGTACCCGATCCCCGGTTGCCCGTCCACTCGATCTCGATGCGGTACTCGTGCAGATCCTTCATGAGCCCACCCTACCGCCGGGGCCGGAGCCGACCCCACGCCCCTCCTCCGAGAAGCGGGAGGCTCCCGCAGACGGGCTCGGGGAGGATGAGCGACCGGCCCCCGGAACGGGAACGGCGGAGACCGGGGACCGAACCCGGGAAGAGGCCCCAGGGAGCCGAGAGTAAGATCGAGCGTATGAGCGAAGCGACCCTCACCGAAACCAGCATTCCCCAGCAGCGTCTCGTGGCCACCGAGATCCCCGGTCCCCGCTCACGAGAGATCCACGAGCGCCGTCGGGCGGTGGTGCCCCCCGGCGTGCACAGCGTGCTGCCCGTCTACATCGAGCGCTCGCACGACTCGATCGTCGTCGACGTCGACGGCAACCACCTCATCGATGTCTGCGGCGGCATCGGCGTGACCACCATCGGCCACACGGACGACGCCGTGGTCGCGGCCGCCACCGCGCAGCTGAACAAGGTCACCCACACCCTCTTCACGATGACGCCGTACGAGCCCTACGTGCACGTCGCCGAGTACCTCGCGCAGCACGTGCCGGGATCGACCCCCGAGCGCCCCTACAAGACCCTGCTCATGAACTCCGGCGCCGAGGCCGTCGAGAACGGCGTCAAGATCGCCCGCAAGCACACCGGCCGCCCCGGCGTCGCCGTGCTCGAGCACGCCTACCACGGCCGCACCATGCTGACCAGCAGCATGAACCACAAGGCGGTCCCCTACGCCTACGGCTACGGCCCGCGCGCCGGCGACATCTACAAGGCCCCCAACTCCTACCCGCTGCACGACGGCCTGACCGGCCCCGAGGCCGCGGCCCGCACCATCGCGCACCTGGAGAAGATCGCGGGGGCCGAGGATCTCGCCTGCCTGGTGGTCGAGCCGATCCAGGGCGAGGGCGGGTTCATCGTCCCCGCCGACGGCTACCTGCCGGCGCTCGCCGACTGGTGCCGGGAGAACGGCATCGTCTTCATCGCCGACGAGGTGCAGGCCGGCATGGCCCGCACCGGCACCGTCTTCTCGATCGAGCAGTTCGGCGTCGAGCCCGACATCGTGCTCTCCGCGAAGGGCATCGCCGGGGGGCTCCCGCTCGCCGGCATCACCGGCCGCGCCGAGATCATGGACAAGTCGCAGCCGGGCGGCCTGGGCGGCACATTCGGGGGCAACCCCGTGTCGTGCGCCGCGGCCGTCGCGGTCTTCGAGCAGATCGAGCGCGAGCACCTGCTCGCCGAGGCGAAGCGCATCGAGGCGAGCTTCACCGCCGGCCTGAACGGCCTCCAGGAGAAGCACCCCGCCATCGCCGAGGTGCGCGGCCGGGGCGCGATGCTCGCCATCGAGCTCGTGAAGCCCGGCACGCTCGAGCCCGACGCCGATCTCGTCGCGAAGGTCATCGACTTCGCGGCGAAGCAGGGCGTCATCCTGCTGAGCAGCGGCATCTACAACCAGGCCATCCGCTTCCTGCCGTCGCTCAAGATGACCGACGAGCTCATCGCCGATGTCATCTCGGTGCTCGACGAGGCGTTCACCGCGGCCTGAGGCGGCCTCCGCCCCGCCGGCCCCCTGCATCGCCGCCAACTGCCGAGACGGGTTTGCCCGGTGGTCGCAAGGAGCGGAGTCCAGCAGGTGCCCTCCGCCGGTTGAGCGACGAGTTCGCGAGGAGCCGAACGAACTCGGAGACGGACCGTGCGCCGCTCGATCGGCGGAACGGATCACATCGTGATCTCCTCCGTGCGGTCCTCACCCACCGCGTGCACGTCGATCACGATCACGGTGACGTTGTCGCGACCCGCGTTCTCGAGCGCCTGCTGCACGAGCGTGCGCGCGGCCTCCTCGGCGGTGGGCTGGGTCGCCAGGAAGTGCTGGATCCCGATGTCGGTCAGCTCCTTCGTCAGACCGTCGGAGCAGATGAGCAGGCGCTGTCCCGGGATCAGGGCGAGCGCGGTGTAGTCCGGGATCGGCGCCTCGTTGAATCCGACCGCCCGGGTGATCACGTTGGCGTGCGGATGGACCTCCGCCTCCTCCTCGGTGATCGCACCGGTGTCGATGAGGTGCTGCACGACCGAGTGATCGACGGTGATCTGGCTCAGCGCGCCCTTGAAGTACTGGTAGACCCGGGAGTCCCCGATGTTGAAGACCTTCCAGGTCGGCTCGTCGTCGGAGCTGACGCAGACCCCGGTGACGGTGGTGCCGGCCCCGAGCTCGGTCTCCCCCGCGTCGAGCTCGATGTCGTCGACGGCGTCGCTGAGCATCTCGTCGATGTCCGATTCGCCGATGCTCGTGTTGCCGCCGAGCTCGGCGAGCCGGCGCACGACCGCGGCCGAGGCGATCTCGCCCGCCGAGTGCCCGCCCATGCCGTCGGCCACCGCGAAGATGGGCGGCAGCGCGACGTAGCTGTCCTGGTTGGTCTCGCGGCGGCGACCGACGTCGGTCATCGCGAACCAGGAGAGCTCGATCTCGACATCGCGGTCTTTGCGGTAGCGCAGACGCCGGTGAGACGCGTTCTCACCTCGGGTCGTCACTGCTTCCGCTCCATAGACATCTCGAACATCCTATCGCGCCTGCGCCCGGCGCGAAGACGCGGGAGCGGGCGCCCCGAGCTCGGTGACGAGGGTGACCGTGCGATCGTCCTCGGATGCCGTCATCTCGAGGCCCTCCGAGGCCGCCCAGTCGAGCAGTTCCCCGACGCTGTCGATGCCGGTCGCACCGGTCGAGGCGCCGGATCGGGCGAGCCGCCGCACGAGATCGCCCTTGGCCGCCTTGTTGAAGTGGTTCAGCGCCCGCACCTCGCCGTTCGCGCCGCGCTGCACCACGTTGAGGAAGTATCCCCGCGGCAGGGGCGCGAGCGCGCCGTAGTCCTTCGAGCGCAGGTCGAGCAGCAGGGTGTCATCGGCCCAGCGGACATCAGCGTGGGCCTCGCCCCACACGCGTGTGAGCGGAGCCCCGAGTTCCGGCAGGCGCGATCCGGCCGAGAGCCGGTAGGCGGGAATCGGATCCCCCGCGCTCAGCAGGCCGAACAGCGCCGACTGCACCAGTACGTGCTCATCGAGCCAGGAGCGCGCCTGAGCGTCGAGCGAGGCGACGTCGAGCGCGTCGTAGAGCACGCCCGTGTACCGCTCGATCGCGGGCATCACCCCGCTCGACTCGAGCCGCAGGTTGTGCTCGAGCTCCCCGCGGTTCTTCACGCCGAGCTTCAGGCTCTTCGCGGCGGCCTCCTCGTCGCGGCTCAGCTCGACGAGCGCGGCGCGCACCTGCTCCCGCGCGGTGCCCAGCGCCTCCGGAGCGTGCAGCGCGCCGGGATCCAGCGCGCCCGCTCCCCCGACGCGTTTCGTCTCCGACGGCGGCAGCAGCACGAGCATAGGGGGCTCCTCTCGGGATGCGGGTGGACGGGTGGGCTTCGATCTCGACAGGCTCGATCGGCTGGCTGCAGGCTCGATCGGCGGGACACGAGCCCGATCGGCGGCCCGCGGAGACGACGAGAGGCCGGAGCCGCTCCCGAGGGAGTGGCGTCCGGCCTCGGCGTCGGAAGGGAGGAACTGCTTACGGAACGAGAGCAGCCCTGCCGGCGACGATGGTCACGGTGTCGTGGTCGACCGAGAGGAAGCCCCCCTCGGCGTCGACCTTGACCTTCTCACCGTCGGCGGTGGTCACGCGCACCTCGCCATGCGCGAGCTTGGCGAGCAGCGGCTCATGGCCACCGAGGATGCCGATCTCGCCCTCGACCGTCTTCGCGACGACCTGGGCGGCGGTGCCGGTCCAGACCTCGCGATCGGCGGAGACGACGCTGACGTTGAGCGCCATGCTCAGGCCAGATCCTTCTGCATCTTGGCCCAGTTCTCCTCGACGTCCGAGATGCCGCCGACGTTGAAGAACGCCTGCTCGGCGACGTGGTCGAACTCGCCCTTGGCGATCGCGTCGAACGACTCGATGGTCTCCTTGAGCGGAACCGTCGAGCCCTCGACACCGGTGAACTTCTTCGCCATGTAGGTGTTCTGCGAGAGGAACTGCTGGATGCGGCGCGCGCGGGCCACGGTGATCTTGTCCTCTTCGGAGAGCTCGTCGACGCCGAGGATCGCGATGATCTCCTGCAGCTCCTTGTTCTTCTGCAGGATCTGCTTGACCGTGGTGGCCACGCGGTAGTGATCCTCGCCCAAGTAGCGGGGGTCCATGATGCGGCTGGTCGAGGTCAGCGGGTCGATCGCCGGGTACAGGCCCTTCGAGGCGATCTCGCGCGAGAGTTCGGTGGTCGCGTCGAGGTGGGCGAAGGTGGTCGCCGGGGCCGGGTCGGTGTAGTCGTCGGCGGGCACGTAGATCGCCTGCAGCGAGGTGATCGAGTGGCCGCGGGTCGAGGTGATGCGCTCCTGGAGGATGCCCATCTCGTCGGCGAGGTTCGGCTGGTAGCCCACGGCGGAGGGCATGCGGCCGAGCAGCGTCGAGACCTCGGAACCGGCCTGCGTGAAGCGGAAGATGTTGTCGATGAAGAGCAGCACGTCCTGCTTCTGCACATCGCGGAAGTACTCCGCCATGGTCAGAGCCGACAGTGCGACGCGGAGACGGGTCCCCGGCGGCTCGTCCATCTGGCCGAACACGAGGGCGGTCTTGTCGAAGACGCCGGCCTCGTCCATCTCGTGGATGAGGTCGTTGCCCTCACGCGTGCGCTCGCCCACGCCGGCGAACACCGAGACGCCGCCGTGATCCTGCGCCACGCGCTGGATCATCTCCTGGATCAGAACCGTCTTGCCGACGCCCGCGCCGCCGAAGAGGCCGATCTTGCCACCCTGCACGTAGGGGGTGAGCAGGTCGATCGACTTGATGCCGGTCTCGAAGAGCTGCGTCTTCGACTCGAGCTGGTCGAAGGCCGGGGGCGTGCGGTGGATGCTCCAGCGCTCGCTGACCTCGATGGTCTCGCCCTCGGGGAGGTTGAGCACGTCGCCGGTCACGTTGAAGACCTTGCCCTTGGTGATGTCGCCGACGGGCACGGTGATCGAGTCGCCGGTGTCGACGACCTCCTGGCCGCGCACGAGGCCGTCGGTGGGCTTCAGGGCGATGGCGCGCACGAGGTTGTCGCCGAGGTGCTGGGCGACCTCGAGCACGAGCTTGAAGGACTCGGAGCCCTCACCGAAGTCGATGGTGGTCTCGAGAGCGTTGTAGACGGCGGGGATCGCGTCGTGCGGGAACTCGATGTCGACGACGGGGCCGGTCACTCGAGCGATCCGCCCGACGACCTTCGTTGCGGCCTCAGTCGCCACTGCGGCGGTTTCGGTCATGTTTCTCTCTCTTCGTGCTTCTCTAGCTCGACAGCGCGTCGGCGCCGCCTACGATCTCGGAAATCTGCTGGGTAATCTCGGCCTGGCGAGCGTTGTTCGCGAGGCGCGTGTAGTCGCGGATCAGCGTGTCGGCGTTGTCGCTCGCCGACTTCATCGCCTTCTGCGTCGCGGCGTGCTTGGCGGCCGCCGACTCGAGCATCGCGTTGAAGATGCGCGACTCGATGTAGGCCGGCAGCAGCTGGTCCAGCACCGTGTCGGCGTCGGGCTCGAACTCGTACAGCGACTCGGGGCCCTCGGTGGCCTCGGCGACGCCCTCGACCACCTGCAGCGGGAGCAGGCGGTGCACCTCGGGGACCTGGCTCACCATGCTGATGAGGCGGTTGTAGACGAGGTGGATCTCCTGGGCCCCGCCCTCTTCGGCCGCACGGCCGAAGATCTCGAGCAGGGACTCGGCGACCTCCTTGGCCGTCTCGAAGCTCGGGTTCTCGGTGTCGCCGGTCCACACGCGCTCCGAGGGACGGCGGCGGAAGGAGAAGTACCCCTGGGCCTTGCGGCCGATCAGGTAGTACACGACTTCCTTGCCCTCCTCGTGGAGGAGCTCGGTGAGCTCTTCCGCCTCCCGCAGCACCTGCGAGTTGAAGGCGCCGGCGAGACCGCGGTCGGAGGTGAAGATCACCACTGCCGCCCGCTCGACCGTCTCGGCCTCGGTGAGCAGCGGATGGTCGGTGTTCGAGTGCGTGGCCACGGCCGAGACCGCACGCGTGATCGCGGTGGCGTAGGGCGTCGACGCTTCGACGCGGGCCTTCGCCTTCTGAATGCGAGAGGCTGCGATCAGCTCCATCGCACGGGTGATCTTCTTGGTCGTCTGGGCAGAACGGATCTTCTGCCGGTAGACCCGAAGTTGCGCTCCCATGTCTCTCCTGTACTGGTCGGGGCTGGCTGGTCAGGCGGCTCGGGATCGGTGGGGGCTCGCGCCCCCACCGGGTCCGTCGCTACTTCTTGACGACCAGCTGCTCCTGCTTGATCTCTGCCTCGTCGAGCGCCTCGAACTGCTCGTTCAGGGCCTTGCCCGACGACGTGCGGAACTCGCTCTTGAACTTCTCGATCTGCGCGGTGATCTCGGCGACGGTGTCGTCGTCGAGCACGTTGGTCGAGCGGAGCGTGTTCAGCGCCTCCGAGTTGCGGCCCAGGTAGTCGAGGAACTCGCGCTCGAAGCGCAGGATGTCCTCGACCGGCACCTCGTCGAGGTAGCCGTTGGTACCGGCCCAGATCGAGACCGTCTGCTCCTCGACCGGGTACGGCGTGTACTGGGGCTGCTTGAGCAGCTCGGTGAGGCGTGCACCGCGCTCGAGCTGCTTGCGGCTCGCCGCGTCGAGGTCGGACGCGAACATCGCGAACGCCTCGAGGGCGCGGTACTGGGCGAGCTCGAGCTTGAGGGTACCGGAGACCTTCTTGATCGACTTCACCTGCGCGTCGCCGCCGACTCGCGACACCGAGATGCCCACGTCGACCGCCGGACGCTGGTTGGCGTTGAAGAGGTCGGACTGCAGGAAGATCTGGCCGTCGGTGATCGAGATCACGTTGGTCGGGATGTAGGCCGACACGTCGTTGGCCTTCGTCTCGATGATCGGGAGGCCGGTCATCGAGCCGGCGCCCAGCTCGTCCGAGAGCTTCGCGCAGCGCTCGAGCAGGCGAGAGTGCAGGTAGAACACGTCGCCCGGGTAGGCCTCGCGCCCCGGCGGGCGGCGCAGCAGCAGCGACACGGCGCGGTAGGCCTCGGCCTGCTTCGACAGGTCGTCGAAGATGATGAGCACGTGCTTGCCGTCGTACATCCAGTGCTGGCCGATGGCCGAGCCGGTGTACGGTGCCAGGTACTTGAAGCCCGCGGGATCGGAGGCCGGCGAGGCGACGATGGTGGTGTACTCCATCGCGCCCGCGTCCTCGAGCGCGCCCTTCACCGAGGCGATGGTCGAGCCCTTCTGGCCGATCGCGACGTAGATGCAGCGCACCTGCTTCGTCTTGTCGCCCGACTCCCAGTTGGCCTTCTGGTTGATGATCGTGTCGATCGCGATCGCGGTCTTGCCGGTCTGGCGGTCGCCGATGATGAGCTGGCGCTGGCCGCGGCCGACGGGGATCATCGCGTCGATCGCCTTGATGCCGGTCTGCAGGGGCTCGTGCACCGACTTGCGCTGCATGACGCCGGGGGCCTGCAGCTCGAGGGCGCGGCGGCCCTCGATGCCGGCGATCTCGCCGAGGCCGTCGATCGGGTTGCCGAGCGGGTCGACCACGCGGCCGAGGTAGCCCTCGCCCACGGGGACCGAGAGCACCTCGCCGGTGCGGGTGACCGGCTGGCCCTCGGCGATGTCGGTGAACTCGCCGAGCACGACGACGCCGATCTCGTCTTCCTCGAGGTTCTGGGCGAGGCCGAGCGTGCCGTCCTCGAAGCGGACGAGCTCATTGGCCATCACGCCGGGGAGGCCCGCCACGTGGGCGATGCCGTCAGCGGCGTCGACCACGGAGCCGACCTCGGTCTTCTCCGCCTGGGTCGGCTCGTACGACGCTGCGAAGTCTTTCAGCGCGTCGCGGATCTCGTCCGGGCTGATTGAGAGTTCTGCCATTTCGTTTCCTCTGTCTGGTCCGGAAGCGCCGCCCCCGGTGGTGAAAAGTTGTGCCTTAAGCGGCGAGCTGCTGCCGGAGATCTTCCAGCCGGGCGCGGATGCTGCCGTCGATCACGTCATCGGCGAGCTGGATGCGCACGCCGCCGATCAGGTCGGGGTCGATGACGGTCGTGATCTTGACCGGGCGCCCGGCCGACTGCTCGAGCGCGCGGGCCAGACGATCCTGCTGTGCTGCGGAGAGCGGCGCCGCGACGGTGACGGTCGCGAGCTCGCTGCCGACCTGATCCGCCGCCGTGCGGGCCGCTTGACGCAGCGTGGCGTCGAGACGACGGCCGCGCGGGTTCGCCACGAGGTGGCTCACGACCGCGACGGTCGACGCGGAGGTCTTTCCCGACAGGAGGCGCTGCACCAGCGCCACCTTGCCCGCGGGCTCGGCGAGCTTGCTGCCCAGGTTGAGCTGCAGCTCGTGGCTGCGGTCCACCAGATCGGCGACCGCGAGCAACTCGTCCGAGAGCGCCGGGTTGGCGATGCCCTCGGCGCGCAGGCCGAGCTCCTCGACACCCGCGACGAACTCGTCGACGTTCGACCACCGCGCCTGCACGGCGGCGACGAGCACGGAGCGCGCGTCAGCGGAGATCCCGCCGAACAGTCGCTCGACCACCTGGGTCTTCGCCTCGGCGCTCGCGGAGGCGTCGCCGAGGGCGGCAGCGAGCGCGGGGCTCTCTGCGATACGGCCCGCCGCCCGCAGCAGTTCGCCGCCGGCAGCCTGATCGAGCCCCGCCCGCAGCGCGGTGCGCGCCTGGGCCAGTGCTTCGCGTGACGCGCTTCCCATTACTTCGCCGCCTTCTCGGATGCCTCGAGGTCGGCGAGGAATCGATCGACCAGGGCCGAGGCCTTCTGGTCGTCGGTCAGGCTCTCGCCCACGACGCTCGAGGCGAGGTCGATGGCGAGCGAGCCGACGTCCTTGCGCAGCGAGACCACGGCGCTCTGGCGCTCGGCCTCGATCTGGCTCTGCGCGGCCTGGGCGACGCGGTTGGCCTCGACCACCGCATCCTCCTTGGCCTTCGCGACGATCTTCGCGCCGTCGGCACGGGCGGCGTCGCGGATCTCGCCGGCCTCCTGGCGGGCGCTGGCGAGCTGCGCGGTGTACTCCTGCAGCGCGGCCTCGGCCTTCGCCTGGGCCTCGTCGGCCTTGGCAATGTTGCCCTCGATCGCCTCTGCACGCGCGTCGAGCATCGCCTGCATCTTGGGAAGGAAGACCTTCCAGAAGGCAATCAGAAGGATGACGAATACAACCGCTGACCAGACAATGTCATAGGTCGCCGGGAGCAACGGGTTGGGCGCCGCATCCTCAGCAGCAACAACGATTGTGTTGATCATCGTTGCCTCCTCTCAAGGTTGTTGCAGATGCGGGTTTAGTAGCCGAACATGAAGGCGGTGCCGATGCCGACGAACGCCAGCGCCTCGGTGAACGCGATGCCGATCCACATCAGGACCTGGAGACGGCCGGCCAGCTCGGGCTGGCGGGCGACGCCCTCGATGGTCTTGCCCACGACGATGCCCACGCCGATGGCGGGGCCGATGGCGGCGAGGCCGTAACCGACGGTCGCGATGCTGCCGGAGATTTCTGCGAGAACAGACACGTTATGTGTTTCCTTCCGTAGGTGAGGAACGGCGGTTGCCGAACTCGGTTGGTATTAGTGGTCTTCGGCCAGCGCGAGCTGGATGTAGACCGCGGTGAGCAGGGTGAACACGTAGGCCTGCAGCACTGCGACGAGGATCTCGAAGAGCGTGAACGCGAAGCCGAACGCGAAGGTGAAGACGCCGAGCGCGGGGAAGAAGCCCCCGGCGTACAGGATGAAGAAGTTGGTGGCCGCGAAGAACAGCACGAGCAGCAGGTGCCCGACCATCATGTTCATGAGCAGACGGAGGGTGAGCGTCACCGGGCGGATGACGAAGGTCGAGATGAGCTCGATCGGCGTCACGATGATGTACACCGGCCACGGCACGCCCGAGGGGAAGAGCGAGTTCTTGAAGAAGTTCTTCGGGCTCTTCTTGATGCCGGCGTAGATGAAGGTCACGTACGACACGACCGCGAGCACGAGCGGCGTCCCGATGACCGAGGAGGCCGCGATGTTGAGACCCGGGATGATGCCAGTGATGTTGAAGGCGAGGATCATGAAGAACATGGCGGTCAGGATGGGCAGGAAGCGCCGCCCGTCGACCTTGCCGAGCAGGTCGTCCGCGATGTTGATGCGCACGAAGTCGAGCGCCATCTCCGTCAGCGACTGGCCCCGGGTCGGGATCACGCGCATCCTGCGGGTGCCGAGCCAGAACAGCACGAGCAGGAGCACGGCCATGACGATGCGGATGAGCATGATCCGGTTGATCTCGAAGGGCGTGCCTTCGAACCACAGCGCCGGAGGGAAGAACTCATTGATCGACGGCGGATGGAACTCCCCATCGGCGGCGAAGATACTTGGGGTCACGAGGTGCATAGCGTTTGCGAACAGCGCCATTCTCCTGATTCGGGGTACAGACATGGCTGTACAGCGTCGAACGATGGTCGTGCCCCCGGCCTGACAGGCATGACTCAAGCACGACCCGGCAGGGAACTCCTCAATCCTAACAAGGATTCAGCCCGAGGCGAAACTCGCCTCCGGTTTCAGGGGCGGGATATCCGCTCAGCGCGGGTCGGAGACGTACGGGAGCCTCGACTTGGTCACCACGAGCACGTCGAGCACCAGGGAGACGATCACACCGGCGAGCAGGCCGAAGAAGAACATGCGGGGATCCAGCCAGGGCTGCCCGCGCAGGATCAGCAGGGCGACGATGAAGCCGATGAACTTCACGAGCCAGGCGCCCATCACGATCCCGAAGAAGATCGGCACGTAGATCGGGCTCTCCACGAAGCGGTTCGCGAAGGCGATGCTGCCCACGGTGAGGAGCAGGAAGACGCCCGCGAAGGCCGCGCCCATCGCACCGCCGGTCAGGCCCCGCTGCTCGGAGACGAGCCACCCGATGCCGCCGAAGAGGACGACCAGCGCGATCGTCGCCAGGATGCCCCACCGCAGCGCCTTCAGCAGGATCGGCTGCGAGGTGGGCATGGGGGTGGGCTCCTGCTCGAACGACTCGGGCGTCGCGGGGTTGCTCACTCGGGGATCCTTTCGTCTGCCTCGTCTGTTTCGCCTGCGCGGTCCAAGGCCTTCCGCGAGCTGCTCCGGGCGTCATCGGCGGGGGTTCCCCGCTCCCCCAACCGTACCAAGCGCCGCTGCGCGACGGCTGCGCGCACCCGCGAGATCGGGAAGAACAGCACCAGGCCGCACGCAAGCGCCCCGAGCAGCAGCACGGCCGTCGGCAGCACGAGGTTCTGCAGCGTGAACACCAGCAGCAGGGCCACCGACAGCACGGCGGTCCCGAGATAGAAGATGAGCACCGCCTGCACCGGGGAGTGCCCCATGTCGAGCAGGCGGTGGTGCAGATGCAGCCGGTCGGCTGAGAAGGGGCTCTTGCCGGCCCGCAACCGCCGAAATACTGCGAGGGAGAAGTCGGCGAGCGGCAGCGCCAGCACCGCGACCGGCAGGATGATGGGGATGTACGCGGCGAGCACGAGCTTCTGGTCGAGCGCGGCCGGGTTGAGCTCCCCCGTCACCGAGATCGTCGAGGTCGCCATGAGCAGGCCCACCAGGAGCGCGCCGGTGTCGCCCATGAACATGCGCGCCCGGTGCCAGTTGAAGGGCAGGAAGCCGGCGCAGACCCCCACGACCACGATCGCGAGCAGGCTCGCGAACGCCACGGAGTCGAACTGGCCCATCTGCGCGTGCAGCAGACGCGTGTAGATGAAGAACAGCGAGTTCGCGATGATGGCGACCCCCGCCACCAGGCCGTCCAGGCCGTCGACGAAGTTGACCGCGTTCATCACGAGCGTCATCAGGAACACCGTGATCACGAAGTTCACGATCGGCGATCCCACGATGAGGGTGTCGCCGAGCGGCAGCGACACGATCTGCACGCCGTTCCACGCCAGCAGGCCCGCGGCGGCCAGCTGCGCGGCGAGCTTGATCATCCAGTCGAGATCGAGCAGGTCGTCGAGCACCCCGACCACCGCGATGATGGCGCAGGCGCCGAGCAGCGCCCACATCCTCGAGCCCTGGTCGTAGAGCGACGCGAACTCCTCCTGGGTGCCGGCGATCGCGAACGCCGCGAGGATGCCGGCGAACATCGCCACGCCCCCGAGCCGCGGCGTGGGCGTGCGGTGCACGTCGCGCGCCCGCACCTCGGGCGCCAGGCGGAACCGACGGCTCAACCGCAGCACGGCGTAGGAGGCCGCCGCGGTGACCACGGCCGCGGCCGCCACGACGACCAGATAGGGCAGCATCTCAGTCCCCGAAGGTCACCTGCGGCAGCAGCTCGGCGATCGCCTCGCGGCTCACCCCGCCCTCGCGCAGCACGCGCAGCTCGCCGCCGTCCTCGCCGAGACCCGTCGCGTCGACGATCGTGGAGGCGACGCCGTCGCCCTCCGACTCGCCCGCCTCGAGGTAGACCGCGATAGAGTCGCCGAGCATCTCCTGCGCCCCCGCCGCGGTGCGGGCCGCGGGCTCGCCGGTCCGGTTGGCCGAGGAGACGGCGAGCGGCCCCGTCTCCTCGAGCAGCTCGAGTGCGAGCGGGTGGTTCGGGATCCGCAGTGCGACCGTGCCGCCGGTCTCGCCGAGATCCCAGCTCAGCGAGGGATTCGCCCGGGTGATGATGGTGAGCGCGCCCGGCCAGAAGGCCTCCGCGAGGCGGCTGAGGGGGGTCGTCACCTCAGCGGCGAGCGCGGCGAGGGTGTTCGTGTTCGGGATCAGCACCGGAGGCGGCGACTGTCGACCGCGCCCCTTGGCGTCGAGCAGCCGCTGCACGGCGTCCGGGGTGAAGGCGTCGGCCGCGACTCCGTAGACCGTGTCGGTGGGCATCACGACGAGCTCTCCCCGCCCGATCGCCCGGCGCGCGGTGCGCATGCCTGCGAGCAGCTGGGAACTATCGGAGCAATCGAACACCTCGGCCATAGCCCACCACTCTACTCCCGGCTGCCTCCCGCCGGCTGAGCGCACCGCCGCGCGAGGTCTCTCACCGCAGCGCGGTCGTGGCCCGATCGCGGCCAGCGAGATCGCGATGGGTCGCGGCCGCACGCCACCCGTCGGCGGTGAGCAGGCGGCGGATCGCCGACCCCTGGGTCTCCGCGTGCTCGAGCACCAGGCCGCCCCCGGCGCGCACGAGCTCCAGGCCGACGAGACTGATCGCGCGGATCAGGTCGAGTCCGTCCACCCCGCTGTAGAGCGCGAGCTCGGGGTCGTGGTCCCGCACCTCCGGGTCCCGCGGCACCATGTCCTGCGGCACATAGGGCGGATTGGAGACGAGCAGGTCGACGCGGCCGACGAGGTGCTCCAGCAGCCCGGGATCCCGGACGTCGCCGAGCAGCAGCTCGACCCGGCCGGCCCCCCACTCGTCCACGTTGCGCACGGCCCACGCGTGCGCCTCCCGGCTCTTCTCCACGGCCCAGACGCGCGCGGTCGGCACCTCGGTCGCGATCGCGAGCGCGATCGCACCGCTGCCGGTGCAGAGGTCGACGGCCAGGGGTTCGGCGGCGGGGACGGCCTGCAGCGCGTCGATCGCGAACTGCGCGACCGTCTCGGTCTCGGGCCGGGGCACGAACACGCCGGGGCCGACGGAGAGCTCGATCGAGCGGAACGGGGCCCGCCCCGTGAGATGCTGCAGCGGGATCCTGCGCGCCCGCTCCTCCGCGAGCTCGCGCGCCGCCCCTGCCCGTTCGCCGTCGACCGCCGAGCCGAGCACGGCGAGCGCCTGCACCCGCCCCCGGGACACCCCGAGCACGTGGCCGAGGATCAGCTCCGACTCGGTCGCGGGATCCTCGATCCCGCCCGCCTCGAGCACCGCCCGGAGCTCTCCGAGGAGCTCCTCCGCCCGACCTTCGTGCTCCGCGCCCCGCTCATTCACTCCCCCACTCTCCCACACCTCGGGACGACCGTCGGCCCGCGGCGACACCCGTCCCCGGCGTGCCCGGAGACGGTCCGGCCGGAGTCCGCCTCCCGGCCGCGGTATCCGGGACGCGACGATCCGGGTCCGGCCCGCCGATCCGCTGTAACACCGCGTCGCATCGCATAAGTTATCGATACCTCTCGGATAACTTCACGCTATAGTTTTCGGTGGCTCCAAACCGACTCCCCATCCACTCCAGAAGGAGATCGAAGCGCATGTCACGCACCTACGACAACATCACCCAGGCCTTCGGCAACACGCCCCTCGTGCGGCTCAACCGCGTCACCGAGGGCGCCGAGGCCGAGGTGTTCGCCAAGCTCGAGTTCTACAACCCCGCCGGATCCGTGAAGGACCGCATCGGCATCGCGATCATCGACGCCGCCGAGCAGTCGGGTGCGCTGCAGCCCGGCGGCACGATCGTCGAGGGCACGAGCGGCAACACCGGCATCGCGCTCGCCTTCGTCGGCGCGGCGCGCGGCTACCGCGTGATCCTCACCATGCCCGAGACGATGAGCATCGAGCGCCGCAAGCTGCTCGCCGCCTACGGCGCCGAGATCGTGCTCACCGAGGGCCCCCTCGGCATGAAGGGCGCGGTCGCGAAGGCCGAGGAGATCGCCGCGAACACCCCCGGCGCGATCCTCGCCCAGCAGTTCGCCAACCCGGCCAACCCCGCGATCCACCGCTCCACCACCGGCCCCGAGATCTGGAACGACACCGACGGCCAGGTCGACATCCTCGTCTCGGGCATCGGCACCGGCGGCACCATCACCGGCGCCGGCGGCTACCTCAAGGAGCAGAACCCGGACATCCGCGTCGTCGCGGTCGAGCCCATCGACTCGCCCCTGCTCACCGAGGGCAAGGCCGGCCCGCACAAGATCCAGGGCCTCGGCGCGAACTTCGTGCCGGAGATCCTCGACCGCGAGATCTACGACGAGGTCATCGACGTCACCCTGGCCGACTCGATCGCCAAGGCGCGCGCTCTCGGCACCGACGAGGGCATCCTCGCGGGCATCTCGGGCGGCGCCGCCGTGTGGGCCGCCGCCCAGGTGGCGAAGCGCCCCGAGAACGCCGGCAAGAAGATCGTGGTCGTGGTGCCCGACTTCGGCGAGCGCTACTTCTCCACGGTGCTGTTCGAGGACCTCGAGGTCTAGCATCTCCACGACGGCGGGCTCGCGCGGAAATCCTCTGCGCGAGCCCGCCGTTGCCGGAAGCATGGATCCGCAGCGGGCGTCCAGGCGCACCGGGAGCCGCTCCGGGGCGGCGTCGACGCGCCCCGGAGCGCGGATCCGCCCACTTGAGTTCGAAGGGTCGCAGTGAGCATCTTCTCCCGCATCCGCGAAGACATCGGCGCCGCGAAGGCCGGCGACCCCGCCGCACGCAGCAGCGTCTCGGTGTTCCTGATCTACTCGGGGCTGCACGCCGTCTGGTGGCACCGCGTCTCGCACGCCCTCTGGACGCGCGGCCTGAGGTTCCTCCCCCGCGCGCTCTCCCAGCTCGTGCGCTTCTTCACCGGTATCGAGATCCACCCCGGCGCCACGATCGGCCGACGCCTCTTCATCGACCACGGCATGGGCGTGGTGATCGGCGAGACCGCCGTGGTGGGCGACGACGTGCTGATCTACCACGGCGTGACGCTCGGCGGCACGGGGCACAGCCGCGGCAAGCGCCATCCCACGATCGGCGACCGCGTGATCCTCGGCGCCGGCGCGAAGGTGCTCGGCAACATCGAGCTGGGTCACGACAGCGCGGTCGGCTCGAACGCCGTCGTGGTGCACTCCGCGCAGCCGTGGACCACGCTCACCGGCATCCCCGCCCAGGGACGGCCCCGCCGCGGGGCGCCCCTCGCCGAGACCCCGGATCTCGCGGACTTCTACGTCATCTGAAGCTCGCTGGGCGAGGCTGCCCCGCCGGGGGCATCGCACGGCGGCATCATCCGCGCACCGCGGGGCGTCAGCGCAGACGCCGTCCGTGCTCCTCCATCCAGCCCTTCGT
Organism: Leucobacter sp.; assembly: GCF_053528595.1. Classification (NCBI taxonomy): domain Bacteria; kingdom Bacillati; phylum Actinomycetota; class Actinomycetes; order Micrococcales; family Microbacteriaceae; genus Leucobacter; species Leucobacter sp. Next base: position 52,005 of record NZ_JAIVPF010000002.1, read on the forward strand.
GCGGCGCTGCTCGATCACGATCATCGTGATCCCCAGCAGCCAGAACGGGATCTGCACCGCGAAGGCCACCTTGAACGCGCCGAGCGAGTAGTGCTCCGGTGATCCCGCGCCCTGGAGATCGAGCACCAGCCCGACGAGCACGATCACGAGCAGCGAGGCGGTGAATCCGGCGGTGTTCACGAGACCGGTGCCGAAACCCGTGAAGCTGCGGGGGGTGTGCGACCGCGACACCTCGAAGGCGATCATCGACGCCGGGCCGCCGAGCGGCATCACCACGAGCAGCAGGATCAGCAGCCACATCGGGGGCGCGCCCGGCCAGAGCAGCACCGCGATCCACACCGCCGCGATCGACACCGTGATGCCCACGTTGATCCAGACGCGGCGCTCCACGAAGCGGGAGCTGATCGGCCCGAGCATCAGGCCCGCCAGCATCGACGAGATCACCGTGAGGCTGAGCAGCCCGCCCGCCGCCGGCTGCGAGAGGCCCACTCCGCCCACCAGGAACGGTGTGCCCCACAGCAGGATGAACACGTTCGCGGCGAAGGGCGAGGTGAAGTGCACCCAGTACGCGAGCCGCACGCCGGGGATCCGCAGCAGCCGTCGCGCGCGCGACCAGAAGCCCAGGCCGCGCATCCGCGGCTCCTTCATGACGGGGATCAGCTCGGTGGCCGGCGGCGCCATCTCGACGACGCCGGTGGCCGGCGGAGTGGCGAGGGATCGCGCCTCCCGGCTGAGGCGGCCCTGGCGGCCGATCAGGTGCTCGAAGAGGGTGCTGTCGCCGGGCCGGTTGCGCAGCACGAGCGCACCGAGGATCGCGACGAGCAGTCCGACCGCGGCGACGCCGAGGAAGCCGTTCGTCCAGCCCGCCACGCTCACGAGCAGCGCGAGCGGAGTCACCGAGACCAGCTGGCCCGCCTGCCCGATGAGGCCCGTGAACTGGCTCACCGTCGGCAGCTGCCGCACCGCGAACCACTCGGGCAGGATGCGCATCACGCTGATGAAGGTGCAGGCGTCGCCCGCCCCGACCAGCACGCGGGCGAGGATCGCGAGGCTCACATCGGGTGCGGTCGCCATGACCGTCTGCCCGATGATCATGAGCACTCCGCCGCCGAGGATCATGTTCGTCGATCCGAAGCGGTCGAGCAGCACGCCCACCGGGATCTGCAGCCCGGCGTACACGACGAGCTGGATCATCGCGAACATGGACAGCGTGGTCGCGTCGATGCCGAAGTGGTCCTGCGCCGCGGGCCCGAGCGCCGAGAGCGACGACCGGTTGATGATGGCGACCGCGTAGGCGAGCGCCGCGACCCCCCAGACGACCCAGGGAAGCAGGGGTCGAGCGGTTCGCATGTGCTCCATGCTATCGGCCCGGGTCGCTCCTCCCGGCATGCCGGGCGGGGGGGGGTGGCGGAGCGGGCGGAGCGCTGCGGGCCGCGCTCAGTCGCGGGGCGGCAGCGGCGGTCCGTCGGGGAAGTCGCTCCGGGTGAGGTCGAGGAAGAGCGCGTCCTCGAGCTGTCCGCCCGGGCGCACCTGGTAGTCCCGCAGCACGCCGATGCGGCGGAAGCCCAGGCGCTCGTAGCTGCGGATCGCGCCCTCGTTGTGGACGTTCGGGTCGAGGGTGACGCGGCTGATGCCGTCGGCGAACTCGGCGCGGATCGCGAGTGCGAGCGCCTCCTCGCCGATGCGGCGGCCTCGGAAGCGGGTGCCGAGGAAGAGGTGCATCACAGTGGTCGGGTACTCGGGATCCTCGCCCCGCAGCACGTACATCGCGCCCGCGCACTCCCCCTCGACCTCGATGATGCGCGTGGTGTCGGGAGCCTCGATGAACTCCTCCCGCACGCGCTCCGGCGTATAGCCGACCCACCACACGGCCACCTCGGGTTCGGCGAGGATCGCGAGGAGCGGCTCGAGGTCCGCGTCGCGCGGCGCGCGCAAGGTGACGAGGGGGCCGACGATGGGGGCTTCGAGCGGAGCGGAGGCGGTCATGGTCTCATGATAGGGCCGCGGGAGCGCAGCCGCGCGCGCCGGCCCCCTCCGGAGACGACGGCGCCCCGGGGCGGCGCGATGCCACCCCGGGGCGCGGAACTCCGACGGCTACTGCCCGAGCGCCTTCAACCGGTCCTCCTCGTCCATGCGGATGCAGGACTCGATGACGGGATCCAGAGCGCCGTTCATCACGGCGTCGAGGTTGTAGGCCTTGTAGCCCGTGCGGTGATCGGCGATGCGGTTCTCCGGGAAGTTGTACGTGCGGATGCGCTCCGAGCGATCCATGGTGCGGATCTGGCTGGAGCGGTGCGCCGACGCCTCGGCCGCGGCCTCCTCGGCCTGCCGCGCGAGCAGCCGGGCCCGGAGCACGCGCATCGCGGCCTCGCGGTTCTGCAGCTGCGACTTCTCGTTCTGCATCGCGACCACGATTCCCGTGGGCAGGTGGGTGATGCGCACGGCGGAGTCGGTCGTGTTGACCGACTGGCCGCCGGGGCCCGAGGAGCGGTAGACGTCGATCTTGAGGTCGTTCTGGTTGATCTCGACCTCCTCGGGCTCGTCCACCTCGGGGTACACGAGCACGCCCGTGGTCGAGGTGTGGATGCGGCCCTGCGACTCGGTGACGGGCACGCGCTGCACGCGGTGCACGCCGCCCTCGTACTTGAGGTGCGCCCACACGCCCTGCGACGGATCAGTCGCGTTCGACTTGATCGCGACCTGCACGTTCTTGTACCCGCCGAGATCGCTCTCGTCGGCCTCGAGCATCTCGGTCTTCCAGCCCTTGGACTCCGCGTAGTGCATGTACATGCGCAGCAGATCGGCGCCGAAGAGCGCCGACTCCGCGCCGCCCTCGCCGCCCTTGATCTCGAGGATCACGTCGCGCGCGTCATCGGGATCGCGCGGGATCAGCAGCCGTCGCACCTTCTCCTGGGCGTCGGCCAGACCGGTCTCGAGATCCGGGATCTCCTCGGCGAAGGCGTCGTCCTCCTTGGCCAGCTCGCGAGCCGCCTCGAGGTCGTCGCCCAGCTGCTGCCACTGCTCGTAGGCGGCCTTGATCTTGCTGAGCTCGGCGTAGCGCCGGTTCACCTTCTTGGCGCGCGCGGCATCGGCGTGCAACGCGGGGTCGGCGAGCTCCTCCTGCAGCTGCTCGTGCTCGACGAGCAGCTGCTCGACCTGCTCGAACATCAGAACTTGCCGGAGCGCTGGATCTCGGCGAGCAGTGCCGCGTTCGACTCGGTGGCGCGCAGGCGCTCGAGCACCTTCTCGGAGGCGTCGTCGTCGCTCAGCGCCGCGCGGATGGTCGAGAGCACCGCGGCCTCGCCGGCACCCAGCATCGCGTCGGCGTTGCGGGTGTTCGACGCCGAGAGGTCGACGGCCGGGGCGACGCCGGGCAGCGACTTCTCGAAGCGGATCTCGTTGTTGACCACGGCGCGCACCTCGCGCAGCAGCATCTTGTCGGCGTCGATCCCGGTCTTCGCGTGCACGGTGGCGAGCACGGTGAGCGAGCCGCCGTTCTCCACGTTGCGAGCCGCCGCGAGCAGGCGCTTGATCTGGCCGAGCGCGAACTCGTCGATCTCGTCGAGGCCGGGGCGGGCGGCGGTGTGCTGCGCCTGCGCGTAGGCCCGAGCCAGGCGGTTCAGCGAGTCGACCAGCACGACCACGTCGTGGCCGAGCTCGACCAGGCGCTTGGCGCGCTCGACCGCCAGCTCCGCGATCGTGGCCTGATCCTCGGCGGGCCGGTCGAAGGCGGCGACGACGACCTCGCCGGGGATGGTGCGCTGCAGCTGCGTGGCCTCTTCGGGCTGCGCGTCGGCGAGCACGAGCATGAGGTGGGCCTCGGGCCGGTTCGCACTGACGGCCTGCGCCAGCTCGGCGAGCACGGGCACCCCCGCCTGGCGGGCGGGCAGCACCAGCAGGCTGCGCTGGCCGAGGCCGATGGGGGCGGCGACGTCGATCGCGCGGCCCAGCAGGCGGTCGGCCGTCGTCTCCAGGCGCAGGCGCTCCTGCGGGAAGACGGGCGTCAGCTCCGCGATGTCGGAGCGCTTCTCGTTCTCCTCGACCGGACGGGCGTTGACGCTGTCGATCTTGACGATCGCGTTGTACTTCTGACGCCCCCCGCTCTCGCCATCCCGGGGCTGCCTGATGGCCCCGACCACGGCGTCGCCGCGACGGAGGCCGTACTTCTTGACCTGGCCGAGCGAGACGTACACGTCGCTCGTGCCGGGCAGGTAGCCGCTCGTGCGCACGAAGGCGTAGTTGTCGAGCACGTCGAGGATGCCCGCGATGGGCAGCAGCACGTCGTCCTCGGTGATCTCGGGCTCGAGGTCGTCGCTCTGACCGCGGCGCTTGCGATCGCGCTGGCGCGTGCGGCTGGAGCGCGACGCGCTGTCGCCGTTCTTGTCGCCCTTGTCGCCGCCGTTCTGCTGCGACTGGCCGCGGCCCTTGCCCTCGTCGTTCGCGGTGCTCTGGTCGCCGGCGTCGGCCGGCTCGGCGGCCTCGCCCTTCTGCCCGCGGCCGCGGCCGCGGCGATTGCGGCCCGGCTTCTCGCCGTCGCCGGCGGCCTGCTCGCCCTCGGGCTTCGCACTCTCGGACTTCGCGCCCTCGGCTTCGGCCTGCTCGCCCTCGGGGGCGGCCTCGGCGGACTGGGCGCGACGGTTGCGGCCGCGCTTGGCCGGAGCGGCCTCGGCCTGCTCGGCGGCGGGCTCGGAGGCATCGGCGGCGGGAGCCTGCGCCGCGGGGGCCTCGCTCGCAGCGGTCTCGCCCGCAGCCGCCTGGTCGGCGGAAGCCTCGGCAGCGGGTGCCTCGGGCGCGTCGGCAGCCTTCTTCCGGCTGCGCGTCGCGCGCTTCTTCGGAGCCTCGGCAGGGGCGTCCCCGGTCGCAGCCTCGGCATCCGCGGCGGCCGGTGCGGCGGCATCGCTCGCGGCGGCATCGCTCGCGGCGGCATCGCTCGCGGCGTCGGCCGCAGGGGTCTCGGCCTTCTTCCGGCTCCGGGTCGCGCGCTTCTTCGGCGCCTCCGCAGCCGGGGTCTCCGCAGCCGTCGCCTCGGCAGCGGCGGCCGGAGCCTCCGTCGCGGGCGCGCCCGCGGTCGGAGCGGCGTCGGCGGCCGGGGCGGCCTCGACCGCCACGGTCTCGCTGGTGGCACCCGCGGCAGCGGTCACCCGGCGCGAAGCGCGCCGGCGCACCGGCGCGGTCTCCTCTGCGGGCGTGCTGGTGGTGGTCTCTTCGTTCGTTTCCACGTTCTTCCTCTCGGAACGGCGCCGGAACAGCGTGCGCATTCGGCCTCGCCTTCCCGCGCTCATGCACAGGTGTGCGTTTCGGGATCACCGGACGAAATGGTCTCGGTGAGGAAATCGATCCACATCCCACGATGGTGAAGCGAGCGGCGATTGCTCACTGCCCGGAGTCTCCGCCCGTGATTCGCACGGGAACCGTCTCGGTCTCGGCGGCACGGACGCACGCGGTTATGACGGGATCGACTCCACTGTAGCACCCTTCGTGTCGACCGCCAGGATCAGCGATCGCCAGTCCTCGTGGCGCTCGGCGACGAGATCCGCCGCGCCGAGGCGCTCGGCCGGACTGTTCGCGAGCACGAGGATCGAGGGGCCGGCGCCGGAGACCACGGCGGGGTGGCCGGCGGCCCGCAGCTCGCCGATCAGGTCGCGGGTGGCGGGCATGGCGTCGCCGCGGTAGTCCTGGTGCAGGCGGTCCTCGGTGGCCTCGAGCAGCAGTTCGGGGCTCTGCGTGAGTGCCGCGATGAGCAGCGCCGAGCGCGACACGTTGAACACCGCGTCCTCGTGCGGCACGTGCTTCGGCTGGAGGCTGCGGGCCAGCTCGGTCGACATGGTGAAGCTCGGCACGAGCACGAGCGGCGCGACCCCGCGGTGCACCATCAGCTTCTTGAAGCGCGGGCCCTGCTCGGTGGTCCAGGCGATCGTGAGCCCGCCGAAGAGCGCCGGCGCGACGTTGTCGGGGTGCCCCTCCAGCTCGGTCGCGAAGGCGAGCAGCTCGTCCTCGCTCAGCTCGATCGGGTCGGCCGGGTCGCTCTGCAGCAGGCCGGCGGCGATCATCACGCCCGCGACGATCGCCGATCCCGAAGATCCCATCCCCCGGCCGTGGGGGATGCGGTTGCGGGCCTCGACCTCGAGTCCCGGCACGGGACGCCCGAGCCGCTCGAAGACGTGCGCGGCCGAGCGCACCACCAGGTTCGACGCGTCGGAGGGCACCTCCCCCTCGCCGACCCCGGTCACGTGCACGGTGGCGCCCGGTTCCTCGCGGGTCGTCGCCACGAGTTCGTCGCCGTAGGCGAGCGCGATGCCGAGCGTGTCGAAGCCGGGGCCGAGGTTGGCGCTGGTCGCCGGCACGCGCACGCGCACGGAGCGGGCGGCCTGCGGCGCGGATCCCGCGCTCACTCGTTGCCCTCCAGCCGCAGCACGCTGGTGACGTCCAGCACCATGTCGGCGGCCCGCAGCGCGTCGACGGTCGCGGCGAGGTCGGCCTCGCGCGCGACGTGCGTGCCGATGACGAGCGAGGCCCGCGCCTCGGCGCCCTGCGCCACCGACTGCTCGACGCTCGCCGCCGAGACGCCGTGCTCGGCGAGGATGCCGGCGATGCCCGCGAGCACACCCGGCTCGTCGCGCACCTCGAGCATGATCTGGTAGGCCGTGTTGACCTCTCCCACCGGCAGGATCGGCAGCTCGGCGTGCAGCGACCCGGCGATGCCCGGGCCGCCGACGACGTGCCGGCGCGCCGCTGAGACCAGGTCGCCCAGCACGGCCGAGGCGGTCTCGGCGCCGCCCGCGCCCGCGCCGTAGAACATGAGCTCGCCGGCGGCCTCGGCCTCGACGAAGACGGCGTTCTTGCCCTCGTGCACCGCGGCGAGGGGGTGATCGCGGCGGATGAGCGCCGGGTACACCCGCGCCGAGACGCCGTCCACCCCGTCGGCCGAGGTGATGCGCTCGGCGATGGCGAGCAGCTTGATCACGTAGCCGGCGTTCTTCGCGGCCTCGACCTGCTCCGCGGTGATCCCGGTGATGCCCTCGCGGTGCACCGCGTCGACGGGCACCTCGGTGTGGAACGCGATGCTCGCGAGGATCGTGGCCTTCTGCGCGGCGTCGTAGCCCTCGACGTCGAGCGTCGGATCGGCCTCGAGGAAGCCGAGCTCGCTCGCCACCCGCGCGGCGTCCTCGGCGCTGTCGCCGAAGCGGTCCATGCGGTCGAGGATGTAGTTCGTGGAGCCGTTGACGATGCCCATCACCCGGGTGATGTGGTCGCCCGCGAGGCTCTCGCGCAGGGGGCGCAGGATCGGGATCGCCGCGGCGACGGCCGCCTCGTAGGAGAGCTGCGCGCCCACCTGCTCGGCCGCGTCGAAGAGCTCGGGGCCGTGCTCGGCGAGGAGGGCCTTGTTGGCGGTCACCACGTCGGCGCCGCCCTGCAGCGCCTGCGTGATGAGCGTGCGGGCCGGCTCGATGCCGCCCATGAGCTCGATCACGATGTCGGCCCCCTGCACCAGACGCTCGGCGTCCGTGGTGAAGAGCTCCCTCGGCAGCTCGACGTCGCGCGGGGAGTCGAGGTTGCGCACCGCGATGCCGGAGAGCGTCAGGCGCGCACCGATCCGCGCGGCGAGCTCGTCGCCGTGCTCGAGGATCAGCCTGGCCACCTGTGCTCCGACCGAGCCGCAGCCCAGCAGCGCAACACGCAGATCGCGGTACCCGTTCACTTGGTTTCTCCGTTCGTGTGTTCGTCCTGTCCGAAGACGCTCTTCGCGAGCAGCTCGTCCTCGGTCTCACCGCGCACGATGAGCCGCGAGCCGCCGTCGCGCACCGCCACGACCGGCGGTCGCGGCACGTAGTTGTAGTTGCTGGAGAGCGACCAGCAGTAGGCCCCGGTCGCCGCGACGGCCAGGGTGTCGCCCGGGCGCACGTCGCCGGGCAGCAGGTCGCGCTGCACCACGATGTCGCCGGCCTCGCAGTGCTTGCCCACCACGCGCACGAGCGCCGGCTCGGCCTCGCTCGGCCGGTTCGCGATGCGCACCTGGTAGTCGGCGCCGTAGAGCGCGGGCCGGGCGTTGTCGCTCATGCCGCCGTCGACGCTCACGTAGAGCCGTTCCGGGTAGCCGAGGTCGGCGGGATCGGCGGCGGCGTCGGAGCCGGCCAGCTGCACCGCCTTCGTGGTGCCCACCGTGTACAGCGTCACGCCGGCCTGGCCGATGATCACGCGCCCGGGCTCGAAGGCGAGCCGCGGCACGGCGACCCCGAACTCCTCCGCGCTCGCGGCGACGATGTCGGCCAGTTCGCGGGCGATGTCGGCGATCGCGGGGGTCTCGTCGGCCTGGGCGCTCGTGTAGGCGATGCCGAAGCCGCCGCCGAGATTGAGCTCGGGGATCGGGCCGCCCGCGAGCCGCTCGAGCTCGGGGTACGCGCCCAGCAGCCGCCTGGCGGATTCGCGGAAGCCGTCGGTGGCGAAGATCTGGGAGCCGATGTGGCAGTGCAGGCCGACGAAGTCGAGGCCGTCGTGGGCGAGGATCGCCGCGACGAGGCGCGGGGCCTCTTCGAGCGGCTGGCCGAACTTCTGATCCTCGTGCGAGGTGGCGAGGAAGTCGTGGGTCGAGGCGTGCACGCCGCTGTTGACCCGCAGCCGCACGCGCTGCCGCACGCCCGCAGCTGCGGCCGCCGCGGCGACGCGCTCGGTCTCGACCTCGCTGTCGATGATGATGGTGCCGACCCCGGCCTCGACCGCGCGCGCGATCTCGCGCTCGGACTTGTTGTTGCCGTGGAACCCGATGCGCGCGGGGTCGACTCCGGCCGCGAGCGCCACGGCGAGTTCGCCGCCGCTCGCGACGTCGATGGCGAGCCCTTCCTCGGTCATCCAGCGCATCACCTCGACGCAGCTGAAGGCCTTGCCGGCGTAGTAGACCGTCGCGGTGGTGCCGATCCGCTCCGCTTCGCGCTGCAGGGCCTCGCGCACCTCGCGCGCCCGATCCCGCGCCGCCTGCTCATCGACCACGTACAGCGGCGATCCGTACCGTTCCGTGAGCTCGGTCGCTCGGATGCCGGCGAGCTTGAGCTGCCCGCACTCGCGGCCGCGGCGGGCGGTGGGCGGGAAGACGCGCGGGTCGATGGCGTTGGGATCTGCAGCGGCCTGCGTCTGCGTCATCGTTCGCTCCTGGTGGTCTGCGTGCTGCGGATCGGCCGGGCTGCGCCGGCCGACGGTCTGAGTGGCGTTCGTGGGCGCTCGCGGAGCCGGGGAACGGCTGATGGCGAGCGGACCCGGTTTGGCCCCTGAAGCCGTGCGAACAGAGGCGCGGGCCTCTCAGAACGAACCAGATCAGTGTAGCGTGCCGCATATGCGCGCGGTCTCCGTGCGACCGCGGCCCGCCGGAGGGGCGTGCGGGGGCAGGCGAACGGGCCGGCCGCGGAGACGCGACCGGCCCGTTCGAGCGGCTGTTCGATCAGCCGACGCCCTCGAGCATCTCGGTGTGGGTGTTGCCGACGTTCTCGAGCACTTCCGGCCGGTTGGCCTTGATCCACCAGAACCGGATGAACGCGAGCAGCATGGTCCCGACGAAGAGGTACGGGATCACGTTGAGCGGGAACGCCGGGACGGGCCAGACGTTGGCGAAGAAGACGTAGGCCATCGCCACGACCGCGATCAGGGCGCAGATGCGCACCAGTGCGCTCGGCATGCCCATGCGGCGCGTGTAGATGACGCCGGCGATCGCCACGAGCGCGTAGGCCACCATGTAGCCGTACGTGCCGTAGGTGTCGACCCAGACCACGATGTCCATCGGGTGGGTGCCCATGAGCAGCAGGATGATGTCGAGCACGATCGCCGCAGGACCCGCGATGAGCAGCACCCGGTGCGGCGTGAGGTGGGTCTCGTGGGTGCGCCCGAAGCGCTCCGGCGCGATGCCCTCCTTGCCCATCACGTAGATGATGCGTCCCACGACGTTGAGCGGGGCCACGACCACGGCGAAGAACGACGCCGCCACGCCGAACACGAGGATCGGGGCGAACCAGACCGGCATGCCGATGCGGTCGTTGATCGCCTGCAGCGGGCTCGCCACCTCACCCAGCTCGTCGCCGAGCACGGCGATCTGCGTGTAGGCGGCGAAGACGTACAGCACGCCCACGACCACGGCGCTCCACATGATCGCGCGCGGGATCGCGGTGTGCGGGTTGCGGGCCTCGCGACCGAGGGCGTCGGCCGACGAGAAGCCGACGAATCCGAGGATGCCGAGCACCATGCCCGCGGCGACCCCCTGGAACGGCACGCCCTCGAACGAGAACTGCGAGGGGTCCCAGGCGTCGGGGCCGAGCCAGACGAGCGCCGCCACGAGCAGCACGACGATGATGAAGACCGACACGAGCTCGAGCACCAGCGACACGCGGGCGGAGATGCGGATCCCGCGGATCGTGAAGAAGGTGGCGAGTCCGCCGATGACCACCGTCAGCACGATCAGCCAGACGGTGCCCGTGGCGGGGATCCCGAACAGCTGCAGCAGGTCGGACGCGTACGACACGGCACCCCCGAGGGAGCCCGCGGCGATGCCCCACGAGCCGATCAGTAGCGCGACGCCCGCGGCGAAGGCGCCGGTGGGCCCGAGTCCCTTCGAGACGTAGGTGTAGAGCGAGCCGGCGGAGGCGTGCCTGCGGGCGAACACCGAGACGATGTAGCCGACGCAGAGGATCACGACGGTGGCGAGCCCGAAGGCCAGCATGGTGCCGTTGCCCGCGCCGAGGAAGATCGCGGCGGCGGTGAAGGCGATGACCGCGCTCGGCGCGATGCTGGCGATGGCCTGGGCCGCGAGCTCGGGACCGGACATCACCCCCTCGCGCAGGCCGGCGTCGACCTTCCGTTCTGTGGTCTGGGTCATGTTCTCTCCTTCGAGTGGGAAGCGGGGTGGTGCGATTACGGGATGAGCAGGGTGCGTAGCACGCCGCCGGCCTCGAGGTCGTCGAGCGCCTCGGCCGCGTCGTCGAGCGGGCGGCGGCCCGAGATCAGCGGGTCGAGCTTCAGCTGGCCGTCCATGTAGCGGTCGACGAGCGCGGGGATGTCGATCGAGGGGCGCACCGAGCCGTAGTTGGAGCCGAGGATGCGCTGATCCGCCTCGGCGAGCACGAGTGGCTCGAACGAGGCCTTGGCGCCGGTGGGCGGCAGGCCGACGACCACGGCGGCTCCGCCGAGGCCGAGCATCCGGATCGACTGCTCGGTCGTGGTGGTGCGCCCGATGGCGTCGAAGGCGTAGTCGACCCCGTCGGGGATGAGCTCGAACAGCTGCTCGACCGCGTCGCGCTCTGAGGCGTCGATGCGGTCCGTCGCCCCGAACTGGAGCGCCATACGGGTCTTCTCGGGGACCACGTCGATCGCGACGATGCGCTCGGCGCCCGCGAGCTTGGCGCCCTGCACGACGTTCAGACCGACGCCGCCGCACCCGATGACCGCGACCGTCGCGCCGGGCTCGACGGCCGCCGTGTTGAGCACTGCGCCGACGCCGGTCGCCACCGCGCAGCCCACGACGGCGATCACATCGAGGGGGGCGTCGTCGCGCACCTTGATCGCGCCCGATGCCGGGACCACGACCTCTTCGGCGAACGACGAGACGCCGAGGTAGTGGTGCAACCCCTCGCCGTCGCGGCTGAGGCGCGAGGTGCCGTCGAAGAGCACCCCCTGCGGCGCGACGACGGTGGCCACCTTCTGGCAGCGCGCCTCGTGACCCTGCAGGCAGTAGCGGCACTCGCCGCAGGGCGGCACCCAGCTCAGCACGACGTGATCGCCGACCGCCAGCGAGGTGACGCCCTCTCCGAGCTCGACGACGACGCCGGATCCCTCGTGCCCCATGACCATGGGGGCGGGCGCGACCCACTCCCCTCGCTTGACGTGCAGATCCGAGTGGCAGACCCCCGCGGCCGCGATCTTCACGCGCACCTCGCCCGCCTTCGGAGCCGCGAGATCGACCTCCGCAACCTCTACCCGCGTCTCCGGATCGCGAAACACCACGGCCTTCATGTGCACTCCCTCGTTGCTCGATTCACGTTGATCGCGTCCACCGTCCGGGCTCTGCCCGACGATGGCGACTGAGGAGATGCTACGGACCGGCGGGCGCCGCTGTCACTGCACCGAATGATGATGCCGACTTCGCATGATCACCACTTGGTACACTCGCCGCATGTCTCTCGACCTCGCCGCGATCGTCCGCGCCGTCGGCGGCGTCTGCGTGCCGCACCGAATCCCCGAGCGCACCCTGGTCGACGGCGTCTCGCGGCTCGAGGACTTCGTCGTCATCGGCAATCCCGACTACGCCACGCTGATCACCGGCGGCCCCGACGCGCTGCTCGCGGCCCTGCGCCTCGGCGCGGCCGGCGCCGCAGACGAGCGCGGCACCCGGGACGGAGGGGGCGGCTCGGCCGAACGCGGAGGCCGCGGCGACCATGGAGACCTCACCGGGGCGGTCTACGTGAGCCCGGTCGACGAGCCGGCCCTGCGCGAGGAGCTCGCGCAGCACGAGATCACGGCCATCCTGGGGACCGATGTCGGCGGCGCGGCGCTGCCCGCCACCCTGGCGGCACTCATCGCGGACGACCGCGCGGCGGGGGACCGCCTGGTGACGGCCGGGATGAACGTGCTGACGCAGGTCGCACGGCGCGGCGGCGTCACGGCGGTCATCGCCGAACTCGCCCACCGGATCGACGGCTGGGCGGTGCTGCTCGACGCGCATGGACAGCTGGTGGCGAGCGCCGGAGCCGGGCGGCTGCACATCTCCGACGCGGCCGCCCTCGCACTCGGCCGCCCCGTCCGCGTACGCCACGACGGGCTGCAGCTGCACCAGGTCGGTTCCGACCGCGACCTGGCTGGCTATCTCGTCATCGCCACGCGCTCGAGCCGCACGAGCCATTCGCGCGATCTGGCCTCGCTCGCCGCAGCCCTGTTCGACCTCCTGCTTCGCACACACGATCCCTCGCTCACCGAGCATCTCGGGCGCGAGGCGCTGCTCGCGACACTGCTCGCCGGAGGCGGAGGCGCCCGCGAGTTGCTGCGCCGCTGGGGCGTGCACGAGCCGAGCCTGACGGGTTTCGAGCTCGGCGCGAAAACGCGCACCATCGACCTCGAGCGTCTGCTCCGCCGCTGGTTCGACGAGCTCGGAGCCGAGCACGTGTTCGCGGCCGACCACGACCGCATGCGCGGGTTCGTGCGCGACGACCTGACCGCCGAGCTCGCACTGCGGGTCGAGGCGTTCAGTCCGGTCGCGGGGCGCCGCGTGCACCTGGGGCTCGGCGCCCCGGCCTCGACCGATGCCCTGTCGCGCAGCGCCGTGCAGGCGAGGCAGGCGCTCGACACCGCCCTCGACGACGGACAACGGGTCGTCTCGTACGCCGCACTCCCGACGGTCGACCTGGTGCTCTCGACGCTCGACGACCTCTCGGGCGAGGAACTCGCGACCGTGCTGGATCCGCTGCGGGAGGCATCCGGAGCCCACGGAGAGCTCACGCGGTCGCTCCGCGTCTTCCTCTCCGAGCACGGCGGACATCGCGCGAGCGCGGCCCGGCTCGGCATCCACCGCCAGACCCTCGTCTCCCGCATCCGCCGCGTCGAGGATCTGACGGGCCTGTCGATGGACCGCGCCGACGATCGCGCCGCCGCGTGGTTGGCGCTGCGGGCCGCCGGATTCTGAGGTGTCCCCTCAGGGCGCGACGGCTCGGCTACCGCCCCATCAGCCGCAGGTGCCGGGTTCGAGCTGCGCCGGTTCGGAGAGGATCCCCGGATCGAGGGCGGCCTCGATGCGCACCGATCCCGTGCTCGAGAGCACGATGTCGGTCAGCTCGACCCCCGCGGGGATGCGGTCGCGCACGCACACCGTCTGCGGCTGCAGGATCGGATCGAGGAGCGAACCGGTGGCCTGGGAGATCTGCTCGGCGCTGAGGTCGAGGCCCGCGGCGTTGACCCCGCGCGGCTCGATCTCAACGTCGCCCTCGTGCACGGCGAGCCCGATCCGCGCCGTGATCGTCAGCTGCTGGCCGAAGGCCTCGACCGTGCGTCCGACGGCCAGCTCGCCCGCGCGCACCTCCCCCGTCTGGGCGACGCCGGAGGTGAGCAGCTCGATGACCGAGCCCAGCTGGTCCTTGGGCACGGTGAGCGACGCGGTGCCGCCGTCGATCTCACCCGACTGGGGATCGAACGGCGAGAAGTCGGCGTGCACCCTCGCATCGACCACGACGCCCTCGATCAGCGGCGCGTTCGGGATCTCGACGCCGACGTCGCCGATCCCGCCCCGCAGCGCGTGCAGCAGCGCGGATCCGCCGAGGGACACCTCGACGGGGTGGTCGTCGGTGAGCTGCAGCTGGTCGCGCACGATGCCGCCGATCACCCCGGGGATGATGAGCCGCAGCGCGACCTCCGCCGCGCCACCGAGCAGCGCGACGCCGAGCAGCACCGCCAGGATCCGGCGCACCCAGCGCCCCTTGCGCACCGCCACGCGGCCCCTACAGCCGCTCGGGGGCCGAGACCCCCAGCAGGTCGAGGCCGTTGCGCAGCACCTGGCCCGCGGCGTCGTTGAGCCACAGTCGGGTGCGGTGCAGGTCGCCGAGCTCCTCGCCGGCGAGCGGCAGCACGCGGCAGTTGTCGTACCAGCGGTGGTAGGCCGCGGCCAGCTCCTCGAGGAAGCGGGCGATGCGGTGCGGCTCGCGCAGCTCGGCGGCGCCCGCGACGATGCCCGGGTACTGCTGCAGCTTGCCCAGCAGCTCGGCCTCGGTCTCGTGGGTGAGCAGCTCGGGGGCGAAGGCGCCGCGATCCACACCCGCGTCGGCCGCGTTGCGGTCGACCGCGCAGGTGCGCGCGTGGGCGTACTGCACGTAGAACACGGGATTGTCGTTCGAGCGGCTGCGCAGCTTCTCGCCGTCGAGGGCGAGCGGCGAGTCGGCCGGGTAGCGGGCCAGCCAGTAGCGCAGCGCGTCGGAGCCGAGCCACTCGAGCAGGTCGTCGAGCTCGATGATGTTGCCGGCGCGCTTGGAGAGGCGCGCGCCGTTGAGGTTGACGAGCTGGCCGATCAGCACGGTGATGTCGGTCTCCGTGTCATCGCCGGCGGCACCCGCGATGGCGGTCAGGCGGCCGATGTAGCCGTGGTGATCGGCGCCCAGCAGATAGATCTTCTCGCCGAAGCCGCGATCCTTCTTCGAGAGGTAGTAGGCGGCGTCGGCGGCGAAATAGGTGTAGATGCCGTTGCCGCGCGTGAAGACGCGATCCTTGTCGTCTCCGAAGTCGGTGGTGCGCACCCAGATCGCGCCGTCCTCCTCGAAGACGTGCCCCTGCTCGCGCAGGCGATCCACCGCCGCCGCGATGGGGCTCGGCTCGCCGTTCTCCCCCGCCTCGTGCAGGGTGCGCTCCGAGAAGAAGACGTCGAAGTGCACGTTGAAGCGCTCGAGGGAGTCCTGGATCTCGGCGAGCTGCAGCTGGTAGCCCAGCTCCTGCGCCTGCTCGAGCGCGGCCTCGCGGTCGGCCGCGGCCAGCTCGGCGAGGTTCGGGAGCTGCTCGCGCACGCGCTCGCCGAGCGTCCGGATGTACTCGCCCGGGTAGGCGTCCTCGGGCGCCTCCTCGCCGAGCGCGGCGGCGAGCACGGAGCGCCCGAACTTGTCCATCTGCGCACCCGCGTCGTTGATGTAGTACTCGCTCGTCACCTCGGCGCCGGCCGCGCGCAGCACGCGCGCCGTGGAGTCCCCGAGCGCGGCCCAGCGGGTGTGCCCCATGTGCAGCGGGCCCGTGGGGTTGGCGCTCACGAACTCGAGGTTGATCTTCTGGCCCGCGAGCGCATCGCCACGCCCGTAGGCCTCGCCCTGCTCCACCACGCGGCGCGCGGTCTCGCCGGCGCTGGCGGCGTCGAGGGTGATGTTGATGAAGCCGGGTCCGGCGATCTCGGCCTTCGCCACGCCGTCGATCGCGGCGGCGCGCGCGGCGATCTCCTGCGCCAGCTCGCGCGGGTTCGTGCCGATGCGCTTCGCGAACTTCATCGCCGCGTTCGACGCCCAGTCGCCGTGCTCCCGGTTCTTCGGGCGCTCCACCTGCGTGTCCTGCTCGGTGACCTCGATCTCGGCGCCGCGGGCGGCGACGAGATCGGTCAGGATGCGGGCGAGGGCGCGGGCGAGTTCTTGTGGCGTCACGAGGATCCAGTCTACTCGCGGTCGGCTGTGCGCTTCGCCGCCCGTCCGCGCTCGCCCCAGACCTTCCACCCCGAGTACGCGCGTCAGTAGTTGTCACCAAATCTCGGATTTGGTGACAACTACTGACGCGCGTATGGCAGAAGGCAACAGCGGCGGGATTCGGATCCCCGAGTCACTGCCAGGGAGTCCCGGTGGTCTGAGGGCGGGGGTCGCCGAGGCGGCTGCCTCCGAGCCGCTCGGATCACGCCGGCCGGCCTCACGAGATCCCGTTTTCCGCCGTCCCGGACCGGCACAGACGACGAGAATCGGGATCTCGCCGCGGTTGAGGCGGGGTTGAGGCGGAATCGGGCGCAGTGCGCGTTCTCGATCTGCGAGCGGACGTTCCCGTCGCCGCCTCGCCCCGATGAAGAAGGCCCGGGCACCCGCGCGATTCTGCGGGTGCCCGGGCCTTCTTCTACGTTGTCTAGTGCCCCCGGAGGGATTCGAACCCCCGACCTACGGTACCGGAATGCAAGAACAGCGATCACAGTCGTAGACAGGCTCCGACCGTGCCCCACGGCGATGCACCGGCCTCACGCGCGATCAAGCCGAAGCCGCGTCAACGTGGGGTCTCCGTGGGGCAGCCTCGCACAGTGCCTCACAGTGACGTAATGCCCCACGTCTGCCCCAGTTCCAGATGCGGCGAGCGCGCAAAGAGGTAAGCTCAAACCATGCTGCGCGCCACGATCCGGAAGCTCGAAACCGTCACTCACGAGGCCACGGGCGAAGGGCTGCCGGCTATCCAGGAGCAGCTCAAGGCGGCGTGTCCCCAGGGGTTCGAACTGACGAGCGCACCCGTGTCCAAGCAGACCGGCGCGGTGGCGATCACTGCGCTCGGCACGTACGCTCGCCGTGACACGCTGGATGAGATTGAGGCCGAGTCGATGGATGCCTTGCGTGCCGCGGTGCCTGATGGGTGGCAGTTGATCAGCGCCCTTCGGGTGTAGGTCGCTTCGGGTTCTTCCGTGTGACGGCGTTTGCCCACAGCCAAACCTCCTGCGGCTCCGTCCATCCGGGCAAGCTCATGCGCACCAGGACCGCGCGCGGGGTGTAGGCGATCACCTCGCCGTCGACCAGCTGATCGTCCACCCACGTATAGGTGACCTGCAGCGAGACAGAGACGGGCACCGGCTCGCACTCGGTCGGGTTGCCCGTCATCTCCCGCTGCCGCTTCGTGAGCCCCAGTGGGATAGGCGTCGTCCGCCACCGGTCGAGCATGCGATCGAGATCGCGCTCGGCCGTCGACGAGAGATCTCCGTTCCGACTCACCGCAGAACCTCGACCCGCCAGACCCCAGCCTCACGCCGGATGGCAAGGCGAAGCTCAGCAGCATCTCGCACCCGGCGAACCGTGCACCGCCACCCCGTCCGCCGCGGTGTCGGGTGCGTGATCAGCGGGTGGAAGAGTTCGTCGGGCACCTCCACGATCGGCTCTGGCGTGCCTTCCACGGTCCATCGATCGCGGCGGTAAACGAGCCGCTGCGGGCGCTCGTCGACCATCCAGACATGCACTGCGTCTTCGGCGAAGTGGACCCTGGGTCCGATCACTGATTCGAACATATGTTCGAGTGTGAACCCGAATCGACAAGAACGCAAGCCGACACGAGATATCCACAGATGCATCCTCACGAGGGTCTGGCGCTCGGCGGCGAGCGCACACTGGGACCATGCCTCACGAGATCTGCGACGGGCGATGCGATCCCCGGGTGCCGTCCTGCCCGGCCTGCGATGCGCACCCGATGGACGGCGGCGGCCGCTGGTGGGTCTGCACCTGGTGCGGGACCGCGCTCGTGCCTCGGGCCGGGGATCCGGTGCACCCGTGCGCGTGGCTTTCGTCGCGGCGGCCGGAGGCGTAGCCTGGGCGCATGTGCGGAAGCTACGGGCTGGGCGGCTACCTCCACCGCGGTGAGGAGCCGGGCGACGCGCTGCCGCCGCTCGACCAGCGGGAGGCGCAGGCCGCGGTCGCGCAGTGGGCGCGAGAGTGGGGCGGCAAGGCGAGCACCACGCGCGAGCAGAAGAAGGGTGTGAACCTCCACCCGCTGATCCTCGCCAACCCGAACGGCGGGCGGCGGCTCGAGTTCGCCTGGTGGTGGCTGCACGTCGGCGGCGCGCCCGCGAAGTTCAGCGCGTTCAACAGCCGCGACGACGCGCTCGTGAAGCGCTGGCAGAAGCCGTTCCAGCACCGGGCCCTCATACCCGCGGACTGGTACTCCGAGGGCGGCAAGACGTGGCGGCTCCCCGGTGGCGAGCAGTTCGGGATCGCCGCGATCACCTCGCCGCGCACACTCGGCGGCGCTGATCTCGTCTCCTACTCGATGGTGACCCGGCACGGCATCGGCGAGGCCTCCACCGTCATCTCCTCCCGCGGCGAGAGCCGGATGCCGCTCGTCCTCCCGCGCCGCCTGCACGACGAGTGGCTCGACCCCGAGCGCCAGGGCGATGAGACGCTCGTCGCGCTCGCACAGGAGGCGAGCACCGAGATCTCGCTGGCAATGACCACGAGCACCCCGTAGACGCACGAAAGGCCCCTCACCCGGCCGGAAGGCTGGGTGAGGGGCGGAGTGCGCGCGAGGGGCGGTCTAGGTCCAGTGGCCGCGGCCGGGGCGGGCAGCATTCCAGGTGTCGATCGTCTCCTCGAGCCAGCCCTGCGTGCGTCCGATCATCGCGTCGGGCTCGGGCAGCTTGTATCGCGAGAGGGTGCCGTAGGCGACGCCGATGCGCTCGGCGACCTCGGCGCGGCCGAGATAGCGGATCATCGCTCTTCCTTCCGGATGATGGTCACGCCGACGAGCACACCCGCCACGGCGGCGAGCGCCCCGGCGATGGTGTTGGACTCGATGAATGCGAACGTCGCCGCGGCGAAGGCCGCGACGACGGCGCAGTATTTCAGTGTCTGGTTCATGATGATGTGAACGATAATGGAGGTCCGGGCCGGAGATACTAGTTCTATCTCCGGCCCGCCTGGCTACTTCTTCCGTTTTCGCCGCTTCCCGCTGCTCCTCCACAGTGCGAGTGATGTGATGAGGGCCGCTGTCGCGGTGATCAGTTTCACCAGGTTGTCCACTATCTCGTTCATGTCACCTCCTCTCTTTCGTTGTATCTCTAGTTTACATATATATTTATGTATTTGCAAGCGGAAATACAACGCCAAATGCGCCCCCGTGCCCGAGCTCGCGAAAGCAGGGGCGCGGGGGCGCAGTACTTCGAGGGCGGTTCAGTGGTCGAGCGCGCGAGCCGTGGACGGGCGCTCCGTGCCGAACGGAGTCCAGCGACTCAGCCAGTCATTCACCAGCGGAATCGCCATGATGCGAGTGACCGCCATCGACAGCGCGGTCACGACCGCAGCCGCACCGAGCAGCCACAGCCGCAGCTGCTCCGGCAGATGCACGCCGAGTTCGTCGACGAGGATCTCCAGGATCTCCGGCAGCACACCGACGAGCGCGATCACCGCAGTGAGCCCGACCGCCAGGCCCGTGCGCAGGGTCCGCGTCCCGGGATCACCAGGCGGGGGAACAAGTGCATGTCGTGCCATGAATTTCACCTCCCTCCGAGGTCTACGGGCGGCAGATCGGACAGCGGTACCCCGTGATCGAGCGCGATCCTTCGCGTAGCGGACAGCAGCTCGAGCGCGATGCGGCGATCACGCGCAGCCTCAGCTTCCGCCGCTTCGGCCTCAGCGAGCTGCCTCGCGATCGCATCCACCTCGGCACGGCGACGCTCCGTCGCTCCCCTCCACCGATCACCAACGATCTCCACGATCTTCGCGAACGCTGAGCCGCCGACGAACGCAACTGCGAGCGCGACAATGGCGCCAGGCTCCATGTGTCACCCCCTGGGACGGAACGTGTACCGCCTGATCATCAGATAGCGAACCGCGAACACACCAACTGCGAGAACGATGACGCCGAGCTGCGTGAGCCGAGACCCCGGGCTCTGGAAGTGGAGCACAGCAACGAGGATCCCGTAGATCACGAGCGCCGACCCCATGAGCCCAATCCCGACTCGCTCAAGCTTCCAGTGCTCCCACGCGCCGCCGAGCATCCCCAGGACCGCGCCCACGAGTAGCAGCACCCCGATCCCAGCCATCGCAGCCGGACCGATCGCGGCCTTGATCGTCGTCGGCGGATAGACCAGCGTCACCAAGCCCGTCGCCCCAGCGATCACGTAGATCACCGTATAGGCGAGCGAGATGTCTCGAGGATCCGGGATCCGCAGCCACCAGGTGCGGAACCACTGTCGGACGTTCATCACTTCACTCCGAGCTTCACGCGGATCTTGTCGCCCCACTTCGCGATCCACTCGAGCACGCGCTTGATCGACGCCCACTGGTGGTCGTTCCACGCGATCGTCTTCCGGAGCGACGTCGTGCCGCCCTTCTTGCTGCCCTCCTGGGCGACCTTCGCGTCGAGAACCGCGGCTGCGATCTTCTTGGCGTCGGCATCACTGATTGCCATGATTTCCTCCTCGGTTCGGTACTGCTCGGCGTCCGCGATGATGCGGGCGAGATTGGTCATGATGAAGCCGCCGGGACACTCGGTCGGCACGAAGTCGCGATGCACGGCGACACCGGCCTCCACGCCGCGGCGGACGGGGCCGAGGCGGTAACGCTTGAACACATCCCCGATCAGCTGCGAGAGCGCCTTCTGCGCGGCCGCAGAGATCGCCCACGTCCCGTTGCGAACGCCCTCCGGCGAGTTCGAAACCTCGACGGTGATGTTGCGGTGGTCCGACGCTGCGCCGGCCGGATAGCCGGGATGCCCGGACGTGAACGCGCGGCGCTCCTCGTCCACGTGCGGGATGATGACGCCCGCATTCGTGATCCAGTAGTTCGCGCCGACCTCACGGCCGGGAGCGGTCGCCTGGTCGAGCGCATCGACGCCGGCGTTGTGGTGGATCGTGAACCCTGAGACCTTCGCGGTGCGCGGGCTCGAGCGGCCGAGGTCGGGGATGCGGCGGTTCATGGCCGCCAGCGGTGAGAATCCCAATGTTCTCTCCTTCCAATAGATGTGTGAGGGTGCGCCGGCTCGGGCGCTCAGGACGGCGCCACCCATGCGGCGCCGTCGAACCGTTCGACGGCCGTGCACGGCGTCCACACCCCGTCGCCGAGGTAGCGCTCTGCGATCTGGCACGTCACGTCGTCGCCCTCCGTGTGGCGGACGCCGAGCAGCCGGGGAACGGTGAGCGATCGCTCCGTCGACCACGACCCCCACCCCGTCACAGATCGCGCGCGAGCGCGGAACTCCAGCGCCTTGCCGAGAACCCCCAGCGAGAGCGTGTTCAAGGTGGCCTTCCGAGCACCCGTCTGAATCGTCGACCAGTCGCCGCCCTCGACGCGCATCTGCAGCTGGTACTCAAGGACCGGGGCCGCGCCGTTCGTGGAGGCGATCCCCGCCTCGACGACCAGGTCACGGAGGTCGACCGACACCGTGGGGATTCCCGGCGCGTTCGGCAGCCGATTGATGGTCGGGATGGACAGAGACACCGTCCGCCGCGACCCCGAGACTTCAGCACCCAGTTGCGGAGAGGAGCTGGTGCCCGAGTTCACTGCTGTCGCGACCCAGGCGGAGTACGCGCTACGGGTGCCGTCCTCGTTGTGAGCGAGCGTGACCGTGCCCTCGCGCACCACGCACATATCCAGACCCGCAGTGCCCGCCCAGGGGTAGACGCCGGCCCCGTTGTGGCGGCTCGACCGCCACGCGAGACCGGTCGGGAAGATCGAGGTGATGCGCTGAATCAGGACGGCCCACCGCACCACCGAGGAGTTCCCGCTTTGCGATTCCACCTCGAGGCTCATGCCGAGGCGATACTGGAAGGTTCCCTCCGTGCGGGTTGGAGTCCAGACGATCGCCATCTCGACCTCCTACCAGATCCGGAGCGACCCGACCGGCGGATTCGCCGGCCGCTCCGCCTGCACGTAGACCAGCGCCTGCGACGGCGACCGCAGCCGCGTCCACCGATCCGTCACGTTCCCCGACGCCAGCGACGACGCATTCGCCGGCACCGCGATCGACCACAGCGGGATCTCGTACACGCCCTCCGGCGTCTGCGTGAGCGCCGGCACCGCCGACCCCGTCCCGTACTTCACGCCCGCCGACACGATCGGCGTACCCGAGTAGTCGAGCTTCGCGAAGACCAGCGCGGTCCGCGCCGCCGTCGACGACTCCACCCCGATCGTCCCGCCCGGCGACACGAACCGGTGCCCGCGGATCACGCCGTCAATCGCGCCCATCGTCAGCGTCATCCCCGAGATCGAGTACGACACCGCCTCGAGCAGCCCCGAGCCGCCGAGCGCCGCGTCGAGAAGACGCGAGTACTCAGCCTCAGTGGTCTCGTAGTCGCGGTACGGGTACGCGTGGAATGTCACAGCCATCAGGACTCCTCCTCAGCTTCGGGATCGACGACCTCGGAGGCGGGCTCCGGATCCGGACCGGGCTCCACCGTCCACTCCGCGACCTGCGAGTGGTTCCCGATGAGCTCGGAGTTCTCCAGCTGCTTCTCGCGCAGCACGCGGATCTGTTCGTCGATATCGCGGTTCACCGAGCGCAGACGCTCGATCTCGCGCGCGGCCGCGTTCGCGGGATACTGCATAGCCCCTCCTACGTCTTGATGATGAAGTTGACGGTCAAGCTCGGCTGCACATTGTTGTGAGCACCCCCGCCGCCCTGCGACGAGATCGAGTGCTGATGGTTCGCGACCGAGCTCGTCGCAGACTCCGAGCCGACCGTCGTCTGCGCGCCGTACGCGGGCACCGCGGCCTGCGTGCCAGTCGCGACCGTGGTCGGTGCGAGACGGGGCGAGAAGTCCGTGGTGCGGTCGGTCGTCATGAGACGGCCGAGGCCCCCGACGCCGTGCGAGTGGCCGCCGTTGCTGCCCGTCGAGCCGCCGTGGTTGTGTGATGGCGACTCCGCGATCGTCAACGTATGGGTCTTGGTGCCGAACGTCTTCCCGATCGCGTTGAACTCGGCGTCCACGCTCGACAATCCGACCGGCACTCGCCCGCGGAAGTCCGGCAGCGTCACGACGCCGAACGCCTCACCCAGCACCTGCACGAGCGAGGGGTACAGGTCTGCTGACACCGTGGCGCCCCTGCAGAAGAGCCAGCCTGCCGGCGCCACCGCGCCGTAGAACAGGGCGATCGTGCCCGTGGGCACCCCGCTCTCGTTGCGCTCCAGATTCGACAGCCGCTGCTCGACAGAGCGCTGCACCGTGTCGTCATCCGCCAGCGCGCCGAGCACCGCCTGCACCTGCACCGTGCCCCCTGAGACCTTCACCGGCGCCGAGGTGATCGGATACGTCACCCCGGTCTCCGGCAGCGTCACCACGTCGCCGACGTCCCAAGCGGTTCCCCACCCGGTCGCCGTCAGCTCGGACGGATCCGCCACCAGGCCTGCGATCGGATGCTCCAGCACCTCGCGGCCGCGCTGCTCCAGCTCCGCGATCTCATCGACACCGCGCGAATCGACGAAGACCTCCCGCTTCCTGCCCCACTCCAGCTCAGCCGCCTCAGATTCGATCGTGGTCGGCGCCACCATCGGCCGGTACTCTCCGACACCCGAGCCGCCGACGAGCGGCCGAGTCACACCCGGGGCACCCGACTCCCACTCGAGGGAGTCGAGGAAGCCGTGCTTGACCGTCCACCGCGTCTCCGCGGTGCGATCGCGAGCGAGGTACGTCTGCAGCACCAACTGCCCGCCCTCATCAACGACGCGGAAGTGAGCGCCCGACTGGCGCGCGATGCGCTGGCAGACGGCGAGCAGGTTCTCGTAGCGGACTGACTCCTGCACCAGCTCGCCGATCGACCAGTCGGCTCCCAGGGTGACGAGTTTCTCTGCGAGGCCGCCGCGGCGTGAAGCCGGAGCCCACTCCCCAATGTTCGCGCGCACGTACTCCAGCAGTACCCCCGCACCATTTCCATCCCGCACGTCCACCGCGGTCTCTGCGGCCTGCGGTACCGGGTTCGCCGGAGTCGGCCACGCCAGCGCATCCTCGAGCACCACCTCGTCGGACACCCCGCTGATCGTCCAGATGCCCCGCGGCTGGTCCGGCGTGATCGCGTACTTCCGAGACTCCATCGGCCCCGAGAACACCGTCTTGCCGGCCCGGCGGATCACGATCCCAGACCCCGGCTCGCGCAGCTGCTCACACCGCTTGTGCGGCACGAACCCGAACGCGGTATGCACCTGATCCGGCAGCGTCACCGACCACTGACCGACGCCATCGCGCACCGGCTCGAACGACAGGTCCGCGAGATCATCGCCCGCGAGCACGCCCTGGCGCTCCAGCTCCCGATCGCGCACGTACACCGTGAACTCGCTCGCCTGGATCAATGCACCACCTCCAGCTCCGGCAGATACGTTCCGACGATGCGCGACTGCCCCGCGATCGCCGTAGGGAGAGTCAGAGCGATCCGCGACACCCCCGACTTCAGCCACGGGAACTCCGCGTCAGGGCCGAGCTTCGCGAACGCGTTCTCCCCGTCCTTGTCGGTGACCTCGACACCCTGCGAGGACACGACCACCGAAATCGACTCACCAACGCCCAGCGCGCTCACGAGCTCGAACCCGACCCCGTCAACCAGCACCGCAGCGCCAGCACCGCACGGGCCGTCGAGCCGCCACGACACCGGCACCGGAACGCCCGAGTTCGTGACGATCCGCTCCGCCGCCGCGGCGCCGTCGACCACACGCTGCCGATCGAAATCGGGCAGCAGCGGCCACGCAGCCGAAGGCTCATAGGTGATCTGCACCGGGGCCAGCGCCCGCCAGTACGGATGCGGGAACGTGATCTCCAGCAGCAGAGGCACCGACCACGACCCCGCCGCAGTCGATACCTCCGAGGGCGACCCGCGCGACACGAACTCGCGCACGAACCGCTCGCCATTGTCCTGCTCGAACACCAGGCGCGGCAGAGCCGCATCCGGCCGGAAACGCACCAGGTCCGAGATCAGCTGCAGCAGGCGACGGCGTTCGCCGGGCACGGGGTGCTGCACCACCAGATGCAGCACCCCCGACTGCTCGCCGATCGTCAGCCCGGACAGACGAGCACCCGGCGCCGCGCCACTCGCGAACGAGACGCCGACCGAGGCAAGCCCCAAGCCCTCCGTCTCGCTCCCGAGCAGCACCGGCCCGATCGTGCCCAGCCCGTTCGCGGTCACCTCGACGGTGCCAGCCATCGACTCCAGAAAGACCCGCATCAAACCAGCACCTTCCTACGCTTCCGCTCCATCCGGAGACGACGCGCCATCTCGTACGCGGTCTCAGGCGTCGCATCGCCCTCGACCACCACCGACACGGACTCGTCGACCACGGAACGGCCGACGCCCGACAGCGCGCGCGACTGCCACGACGCCAGGCGCCGCATCTCAGCAGCACCAGGCACCGGCACCAGATCGCGCGCAGCAGCATCCAGACGCCGAGCAGCGCTCGGATCCGTCATGCCGTCCAGCACGCCCAGCGGGATCATCCGCCCCACCGCGTCACGGAACACCCGAGACGGGCTCTTGATGCCGAGAGCCTTCTTCACCGACTTCACCAGCGCATCCGACAGCTTCTTACCCGCCGCCTCGAGCTGCTTCGCCTGCGACTCCAGACCCTTCACCAGACCCCGCGCCGCGTCCACGCCCGCCTGATAGAGATTCGTGCCCGTCGACTTGCCGATACCGGCAGCCACCGAATCGAGCTCCTTGCGAAGCCCCACGACCTCCTTCACCGCCGACGCACCGCCAGCGGCGAGCGCCCGCACGGTCGCAAGCGATCCGTCCTGCGCGAACGCCGCGGTCAGCTCCTCCACGGAGGCCTTGTCCAGCCCCTGCTTCATCAGCTGATCCATCAGCGTCCGGAACTCGCGCGCCGACGCGATCTGCGCTTGCAGATTCGCCGTCATCGACCCCACCGACGTACGGCCGGCGAGGGCACCCAGCTGCGACACCTGGGAGCGGATATCCGCCGCCCAGTCGTCACGCACCTCGATCGCATCCGACAGGGCCTCGCGAGCGTCCTTCAGACGCGCGGCGAGCTTCTCCCGTGCCGCAGCAGCCGACGCGAGCGCCTTCTCCTGCGACTTGATCAGAGCGATCAGCTTCTTCGATCCGGTCTTCCGCAGAGCGTCCAGTGCGCGGCCGTTCGCCCGCTCATCCCAGATCTGCTGGCGCGTGGCCTGCTTGCCCTTCGCCGCGATCTGCTTCTGCTCGGCGAGATCCCGCTCGGCGCGCTTCCGCGCCGCGTCGGAGAGGTTGCCGGCCAGCCGATCCTGCAGGTCCGCGACCCGGCGAGCGGCCGCAGCCATCTCGCCCGCGCGCTTGCGCTCGAGCGCCTGCTCCCGCTTCAGCGACGCGGCCCGCTGATCGTCGAGCTTGTCGAACTGGTTCTTGACGAGCGACACGAGCTTCTCGGTCGCCGACTTCACCTTGTCCGCGCTCTTCAGCACGCCCACTGCGAAGCCCTGACCGAGGAAGTCACCGATCTGCTTGAACACACGCGATGGCGACTTGATGCCGAGCAGGCCCTTGGCCCAGTCGACCGCGCCGTTCACGACGCTGCCGATGGCATCCATTACCATGCCCGCCGACTGCGAGATGCCCTGCACCAGACCCGCGATGAGATCGACGCCGGCCTGCAGCAGCTGCGGGACCGCGTCGATCAGCGCGGACACGATCTGAGGGATCATGCCGATCACCGCAGAGATGATCTGCGGGATCGCCTGGACTAGACCGGTCACGATGCCGAGGAACAGCTGCACCGCGCCCGTGATGATCTGCGGCAGCGCCGACACCAAAGCCGACACCAGCTGCGGGATCGCCCCGATCACCGCGGTGATGATCTGCGGGATCGCGGTCGTCAGCCCGGTGATCAGGCCGAGGAACAGCTGCAGCGCCCCGTCGATCATGGCGGGGATCTGAGACACCAGGGAATCGACCAGGACCGGGATCGCTGCGACCACTGCCGACACGATCTCCGGGATCGCCTGCACGACGCCTTGCACGACGCCGAGGAACAGCTGCAGGCCGCCCTGAATGATCATCGGCAGCGCGGACACCAGCGCGGTCACCAGCTGCGGGATCGCCCCCACGACGGCCGTCACCAGCTGCGGGATCGCGGAGACGAGCCCCTGCACGATGCCGAGCAGCAACTGAATGCCGCCCTGGATCAGTGCAGGGAGCGCCGCCACGAGCCCGGACACCAGCTGCGGGATCGCCCCCACGACCGCGGTGATCAGCATCGGCAGCGCCGACATGACCCCCTGCGCGAGACTCATCAGCAGCTGGATACCGGTCTCGAGCAGCACCGGCAGCAGCTGCACGATCGCCTCGACGAGCGTCGGCAACACGGCCGACACCTGCGCCACCAGACCGATCACCAGCTGACGGAAGCCCTCAGCGAGCACCGGCGCATTCGCGGCCAGGTTCGACACCATCACCGGCACGACCTGCTGCACGAGCGACCCCAGCGAGGACAGTGCGGACCCGAGACCCGACGTGATCGAGGAGACCAGCCCCATCACCACGCCGGCAAACGCCTCCGGCTCCATGCCGAGCATCGCGATCAGACCGCCGCCGGCGAGCAGCGGTGCGAGGCCGCCCAGCAGCGCCGGGCCGAGCCCCGCGAACAGCGTTCCGACCAGGGGCAGGCTCGACAGGAACCCGCCCATCAGCGGCAGCGCGGCCGCAGCAGCGAGTCCCAGAACCGGGGCGAACTCCTGGATCTTCGCGACGATCTGACCGAGCGCGTTCGTCCCCTCGGACGAACCCGACTTGATCATCTCCGTGAACGCCTGCACCCGCTCCGTGAAGCCGTTGATCTTCTCGATCGCCGGCCCCACCTGATCGAGCCCGAAGGCCTCCTTGATCGGCCCGAGCAGCGCGATCGCCGCATCCATCACCGAGCGCACCGCGTCGGCGACGGCCTTCACTCCGGGGAAGCTCTCCTGCATGAGCGCCTCACCGAAACGGGAGAAGCTCGAGCGCATGCGCTGCAGAGCCGACGTCGTGGTGCCGCCGACTTCCTCAGCCATCTTCGACATGGCGCCGCCGAGATGCTGCACGATCACGTCGGAGGTGATCTTGCCCTCAGAGGCGAGATCCTTCACCTCGGCGACCGAGAGGTTCATC
>NZ_JAIVPF010000003.1:0-40550 GCF_053528595.1 Leucobacter sp.
CTACGCGTCGAGCCTGCTCGAGCACGCGGCGCAGGCGAGCAGCGCCCCGCGCGCCAGGCCCGCGTCGCGCTCCCGGGGCGAGCGCCTGCGCGTGCGCCCGCAGCTGCAGCGCCTGCTCGATCAGCTGCACGAGACGCCGGCGCTCGTGCTGGGGCCCCGCACCGAGATCCTCGCCTGGAACGCGCTCGCCGAACGGGTGTACGCGCCGTTCAGCGGGATGACGAAGCAGCAGCTCAACTACTCCCGGCTGATCTTCACCGAGCCGAGCATGCGCGAGCTGTTCGAGGACTGGGCCTCGGTGGCGCGATCCTGCGTTGCGATCCTGCGCCGGGAGGCCGCTTCGAGCCCGGATGATCCGATGCTTTCGGCACTGGTGGGCGAGCTCACGATCGCAGACCGGGATTTCGGCCGCTGGTGGGCCGCGCGCAACGTGTCGCGGCAGGACATCGGCACGAAGGTGCTGCGGCACCCCTTGGCGGGCGAGCTGACCTTCGACTGGGACACGTTCCGGTACGCGAGCGCGCCCGAGCAGCAGCTGGTGGTGAACTCGCCGACGGAGGGCACCGAGACACGGCGCCGCCTGGAGTGCCTGATCGAGGCCTCTCGGGGCTCGTGAGCTCCGGTATCCGGCCGGGCGGGCGCCGCCCCGGCTGTGTCGGATATGGGTGGGAATGATCGTTCCTAGGAACGAACCGGTCCTGTTCGGTGTCTCGCCTCTCTCGCAGGATGGATGGTGAGCCCGGGGATCCCCCAGGCGCCGCCGATCCGCTACAGCAGGAGGAACGAGTGACCGACTCGAACATCAAGCACGTGAAGTTCCGCAATCCCGACATGTTCTGGGACATCGCGGCCGACATCCATCTCCCCGTCGATTTCGACGAGAGCAAGACCTACGCGACGATCGTGACCGCGCACCCCATCGGCAGCTGCAAGGAGCAGACGTCGGGCGACATCTACGCACGGGCGTTCGCCGAGGCCGGCTTCGTCGCAGTCGCCTTCGACGCCAGCTTCCAGGGCGAGAGCGGCGGAGAGCCCCGCAGGCTCGAGGACCCGACCCAGCGGGTCGAGGACTTCAGCCGGGTGGTCGACTACCTCGTCACGCTGCCCTACGTCGATGCCGACCGCATCGGCGTGCTCGGCGTCTGCGGCGGTGGCGGGTACAGCTGGGCCGCCGCCAAGACCGAGAAGCGTTTCAAGGCCGTCGTCTCGGCCACGGGCGTCAACTACGGCCGCATGATGCGGGATACCGCCGCCGCCCAGGGCGGTGTGCTCGAGAGCCTGCGCGGCACCGCCGCGCAGCGCACGGCCGAGGCGCGCGGGGCCGAATCGCTCGTCGCAGGGATGCTGCCCCCTTCGGCGGAGGCCGCCCAGCAGGTGGGCGACATCGATGTCGTCGAGGCGTACGACTACTACCGCACGGGCCGTGGCGAGGCCGAGAACGGCTGCGTGCTGTTCGAGGCGGCCCACGGCGCCGCGGCGCTCGGCTGGGACGCCTTCCACCTCGCCGACGAGCTGCTCGACCAGCCGCTGCTCGTGGTCGTGGGCGACAAGCAGGGGGCGTTCGGCGCCTACCGGGACGGCCACGAGATCATCGAGCGCGCCGCCTCGACCGAGAAGGAGCTGCTGGTGCTCGAGGGCGTGTCGCACTACGACCTGTACGACCGGCCGGCCGGCGCGGGGAAGGCGCTCGAGAGCATCGTGCCCTTCTTCCGGAAGCACCTGTGATCTGAGGCGCGTCGCAGCCCGGGCCGGACCGGGCCGCCGAGCGACGACGAGGGCCCCGGGGATCGCATCCCCGGGGCCCTCGTCCGTCTTCGCGACGCGGCTAGTTCGCGTTGCAGAGATCGCCGAGCTCGGAGCTCGCCTCGGTGAGCGACTCCGTCTTGCCCTGGATCTCGGTCTGCAGATCCTCGGCCTGCTGCTGCAGCTCGGTGCTCTTCTGCTGGAGCTCCTCGAGCTTCGCCATCGCGTCCGGGTCGGTCGGGTCGAGATCCGACATCTCCGACAGCTCCTGGAAGCCCGAGAGATCGACCTGCTCGATCACCTCGGCGAACGAGTTGTACTCGGCGACGAAGGTGTCGAGCGCACCCTTGACCTCCTCGTTGGTGACCTTCTTCTGGGTCTCGCCGAGCGCGTCCTTGATGGGCTGGAAGATCGCGCCGAAATCGACGTCCTCGCCCTGGAGCGCACCCTGCAGCGCCTCCTGCGTGTCCGCCTGCGACTGCGTCACGACCTCGGTCATGGTCTCCTCCGCGATCTTGCAGGCGTCGGCGACGCTCTGCCCGCCCGAGCAGGACGCCAGCGCGAGCGCGAGGCCCGCTGCGGCGACGACGGCGCCGGTGCGGCGAGTGATCGAGTTCATAGTGAGTTCCTTCCCCCTGTATTGCCAGCACCCAAGCAGGCGCCTCGGGCAGTCTACAGATCCTCGGGCGCAGATTCGACTCCGGCGGGCCGCGGCGACCGATTCGCGGGCCCGCGGGAGGCGGCGTCGCCTAGGCTGGAGCGCATGGACAGCGCGAGCAGAGACGCCGAGAACCGCCGGACCACGCCGAACGAGGACGGCTCTGCGGAGGGCTCAGCGGGCCGGGCCGCGGAGGCTCTGGCGCGGGTCGCCGGGACCGTGCGCACCATGGTGCAGCCCGGCGGCTGCGCCTGGCACGCGGCTCAGACGCACGAATCGCTCACCCGCTACCTGGTGGAGGAGACCGCCGAGTTCATCGACGCGATCGAGCGCGAACTGCCGTCGGAAGAGGTCCGCTCGGAGCTCGGCGACGTGCTCTACCAGGTGCTCTTCCACGCGGCGATCGCCGAGCGCGACGGGGAGGGGTACGATCTCGCCGCCGTCGCCGACGCCCTGAACGAGAAGCTCGTCGCCCGCCATCCGCACGTCTTCGGCGACCGGGGGTACATGTCCGTCGAGGAGCTGAACGCCGAGTGGGAGCGCCTCAAGGAGGACGCCGCCGGGGCCGACCGGGGCTCCCGCAGCCCGCTCGACGGCATCCCCGCGGGCATGCCGGTGCTCGCGCGGGCCGCGAAGGTCGTGGACCGGCTGCGACGCGCGGGGCTCATCAATCCGTCCGCGGCCGAGCGGTCGCACGAGGATCCGCTCGCCGCCGTGATCGGCCCCGACGAGCAGCGCCTGGCCGAGTTCGGCATCGGCGACGCGATGCTCGCGCTCGTGACCCGGGCCAACGCCGCGGGGGTGGATCCGGATCGCGCGCTGCGGCTCGCGGTGGACCGCCTCTCGGCCCGCGTCATGCACGGGGAGGGCTGAGGCGCCGCGGTCGGTCATGCTGCGCGAGGCGAAGCGGGTCGTCCCGAGCATTCCACGCACGCGGGATGGCGGACGCTCCCATCGGCGTCACCATCTCAGACGGGCTCGGGGAACGGGAGCGGTCAGAGGATGAGCCCGCGCATCCGCGCCGCCGACACGGCCGCGTGCCGCGTGGACACCCCGAGCTTCGACATCGCCGCCTGCATGTAGCTCTTCACCGTGCTCTCGGTGAGGCCCAGCGCCGCGCCGATCTGCGCGTTCGTACCACCGAGCGCGGCGTGCGCGAGCACGTCCGTCTCGCGCCGGGAGAGCCTGATCGCCGGCTCGACGGCGCGCGGCGGCTCGCGGTCGGCCGATCCGCCGATCCCGGCCAGCCGCCGTTCGAGCCGTGAGATGCGCTCGCGCAGCGCGGGATCCGCGACGTCGGCCGCGATGCTGCGCAGCTCGGCGTGACTGCTGCGCAGCGCCTCGAGCACGGGCGCGGGGGTCTCGGGCTGCGCCGCACGGTCGAGCACTGCGGCCGCGACGCGGCGCTCGACCTCGTCCTGCACCCGGATCTCCTGCCCGAACGCGCCGGCGACCGACGCAGCGGCGTGCACGAACGAGGCGCCGGGCACCGAACCGCCCCGCGTGCCGCCGTAGAGCACCGCCCGCACCGCGCCGCCGACCATCACCGGCATCGCGAACAGCGAGACGATGCCCTCGGTGCGGATCTCGGCGTCGTAGTCGTGGGTGATGTGACGCGAGCGGGCGTAGTCGGTCGTGAGCCGCGGGCGGCACTCGCTCATCGCCCGCCCGCCCAGACCGCGGCTGCGCTCGACCCGCAGGCCCTGGAGGCTGAGCGTGCGATGGCCCGCGAGCGCGGTGATCGTCGAGACCCCGGCGGACTCGAAGCCGCCGAAGGCGAGCGGGAAGCGCGTGGCGCGTGCGAACTCCTCGACGGCGTCGTCGAGCACGCGCTGCGCGGTGGTGTCGGTGAGTTGCGTCATTGTTACTACCAACTTTCGGGGGTGTTTCATGCTAACCCGAATACCTAACATCGTGAACGCCCACCGTAACGAAGCGGTGAACGCTCACGATTTCAAAGGAGAAACGAGTGACTGCACACGCACCACACGTGTCCGGAGGCGAGTACCGGACGGTTGCACGGCGAAGCCGGGACGACCGGGAGGGATTCTGGCTCGAGGCCGCGGAGCGGATCGACTGGGACGTCACGCCGACGGCGGCCATCGAGGAGCGGGACGAGACCGAGTGGCGCTGGTTCCCCGGCGGCCGTCTGAACGTCTGCGCCAACGCCCTCGACCGGCACGTGGCCGCCGGCCGGGGCGACGACACCGCGTTGATCTACGACTCGGCGATGACGGGCACCCGCGCGCGGTTCAGCTATGCGGAGCTGCGGGATCGGGTCGCGCGCTTCGCGGGCGCGCTGCGCGGGGTCGGCGTCGAGGCGGGCGACCGGGTGCTGGTCTACTGCCCGATGACCCCCGAGGCCGTGATCGCGATGCTCGCCTGCGCCCGGATCGGCGCGATCCACTCCGTCGTCTTCGGCGGGTTCGCGGCGAACGAGCTCGCCGTGCGCATTCAGGATGCGAAGCCGAAGGTCGTCGTGACCTCCTCCGGCGGTCTCGAGCCGAGCCGCACCGTGGCCTATCTGCCCCTCGTGCGCCAGGCGCTCGACATCTGCGGGGGCGGCGCCTCGAGCGTCGAGACAGTGGTCGTGCACGACCGCGAGGCGGTGCCCGGGTCGGCGGCCGACTACGCGGGCGACGCGGAGATCGCGTGGCGCGACTGGGCCGAGCTCGAGGCCGGCGCGCTGCCGGCCGACCCCGTGCCGATGCGCGCGGAGGATCCGCTCTACATCCTCTACACCTCCGGAACCACCGGCAGCCCCAAGGGAGTGGTGCGCGACAGCGGCGGCTACGCCGTGGCGCTCTCCTGGGCGATGCGCAACATCTACGACTTCGGGCCCGGCGACACCATCTTCACGGCCTCCGACGTGGGCTGGGTGGTGGGCCACTCGTTCATCGTCTACGGCCCCCTGCTCGCGGGCGGCACCACCGTGCTCTACGAGGGCAAGCCGGTCGGCACGCCGGACGCCGGGGCCTTCTGGCGCGTGCTCTCGGAGTACGGGGCGAAGATCCTCTCCACGGCCCCCACGGCGCTGCGGGCCATCCGCCGCGAGGATCCCGGACTCGAGGAGCTCGGGGCCTACGACCTCTCGTCGCTGCGAGCCGTCTACCTCGCCGGTGAGCGGATGGATCCCGAGACCTGGCACTGGGTGAACGACGGGCTGCGCGTGCCCGTGGTGGACCACTGGTGGCAGACGGAGACGGGCTGGCCCATCTGCGCGAACCCCCTCGGCATCGAGACGCTGCCGTCGAAGGCCGGCTCGACCTCGCTGCCGATGCCCGGCTTCGACGTGCGCATCGTCGACTCGGCGGGGCGCGACATCACGGCGCCGGACGTCGAGGGCAACATCGCGATCCGCCTGCCGCTGCCGCCCGGCGCGCTGCTCGAGATCTGGGGCAGCCGGCAGCGCTTCATCGACTCCTATCTCTCGGCGTTCCCCGGCTACTACGCCACCGGCGACGCCGGCCACTTCGACGAGGACGGCTACCTGTTCGTCATGGGGCGCACCGACGACGTCATCAACGTGGCCGGGCACCGTCTCTCGACGGGGCAGCTCGAGGAGGTGCTGACCGCGCACCCGTCCGTCGCGGAGTGCGCCGTGATCGGCGTGCACGACGAGCTCAAGGGCCAGCGGGCAGCCGGCTTCGTGACGCTGAAGCACGGCGAGACCGTGGTCCGCGAGGAACTGGCCGCCGAACTCGTGCGGCTGGTGCGCGAGCGCATCGGCCCGGTCGCGGCCTTCCGCGACGTGACGATCGTGGATCGGCTGCCCAAGACGCGCTCGGGCAAGATCCTGCGCAAGACGATGCGGCAGATCGTCGACGGCGAGCCCTACGCGGTACCCGCGACCATCGAGGATCCCGGTGTGATCGACGCCCTGATCGAGGCGCTCTCCGCCACCGTCTCGGCGCCCGCCACGCAGACGGTGTCCGTCCCGCGCTGACCGCGCGGGTCCGCACCGCCGACCCTTCCCGCAATTCCCCATGAGGCAAGGAGGCCCCATGTCCACCGATTCCCGTGCGCTCGAGGAGAGCGTCCCCATCGACTACGAGGCGTTCCAGGCGCGCCCCGAGTTCCAGGAGTACAGGCACCGCTTCCGGCGCTTCGTGTTCCCGCTCGCCGTGGCGTTCATGGTCTGGTTCCTGCTCTACGTGATGCTCGCCGCGTTCGCCCACGACTTCATGGCGCAGCCTTTCCTCGGGCTCAACGTCGGCCTGTGGGCCGGCCTCGCCCAGTTCGTCACCACCTTCGCGATCACCATGTGGTACGTGTCGTTCGCGAACCGGCGACTCGACCCGGCGACCACGGAGCTGCGCGCCGAGCTCGAGCGCATCGCCGACGGTTCCGTCGAGACCGGGGGAGGCGCCCGATGAGCACGACGATCCTGCACCTCGAGCAGACCACCGGGCAGCAGAACCCGGTGCTCAACATCGCCATCTTCCTCGCCTTCGTCGCGGTCACCATGGTGATCGTGATCCGCGCCAGCCGCACCAACAAGAGCGCGGCCGACTTCTACGCCGGCGGCCGATCGTTCTCCGGCCGGCAGAACGGCCTCGCGATCGCGGGCGACTACCTCTCCGCCGCGTCGTTCCTCGGCATCTGCGGCGCGATCGCCATCAACGGCTACGACGGCTTCATGTACTCGATCGGCTTCCTCGTGGCGTGGCTCGTGGCGCTGCTGCTCGTGGCCGAGCTGATGCGCAACACCGCGAAGTTCACGATGGCCGACGTGCTCTCGTTCCGGCTGCAGCAGCGCCCCGTGCGCATGGCCGCGGCGCTCACCACGCTCGCGGTGTCCTTCTTCTACCTCCTCGCGCAGATGGCCGGCGCGGGTGGGCTCGTCTCGCTGCTGCTCGGGATCGACGACAAACTCGGGCAGTCGCTCGTGATCGCCGTGGTCGGCGTCGTGATGATCCTCTACGTGCTCATCGGAGGCATGAAGGGCACGACCTGGGTGCAGATCATCAAGGCCGTGCTGCTCATCGCGGGCGCCGGCGCCATGACGCTGTGGGTGCTCGCGCTCAAGAGCTTCGACTTCGGAGCGGTGCTCGACGCGGCCGTGAACAACCCGGAGAACGCGAACGGCGCGGCGATCCTCGCCCCCGGCCTGCAGTACGGCGCGAACCCGATCGACTTCGTGTCGCTCGCCCTCGCGCTCGTCCTCGGCACCGCCGGCCTGCCCCACGTGCTCATGCGCTTCTACACCGTGCCCACCGCGAAGGAGGCCCGCCGCTCGGTCGTGTGGGCGATCTGGCTGATCGGCATCTTCTACCTGTTCACGCTCGTGCTCGGCTACGGCGCCGCCGCGCTCGTCGGCCCCGAGACGATCGCCAACGCGCCCGGCGGGCAAAACTCCGCCGCGCCGCTGCTCGCGCTGCACCTCGGCGGGCCGCTGCTGCTCGGCTTCATCTCGGCCGTGGCGTTCGCCACGATCCTCGCGGTCGTCGCGGGTCTCACGATCACCGCCTCGGCCTCGTTCGCGCACGACGTGTACAACAGCGTGCTCAAGAAGGGCCAGGCGTCGCCGAAGCAGGAGGTGAAGGTGGCGAAGATCACGACGCTCGTGATCGGCGGACTCGCGATCCTCGGCGGCATCGGCGTGCAGGGGCAGAACATCGCCTTCCTCGTCGCGCTGGCGTTCGCCGTCGCCGCGTCGGCGAACCTGCCGACGATCCTGTACTCGCTGTTCTGGTCGAGGTTCACGACCCGCGGCGCCGTGTGGTCGATGATCGGGGGCCTGCTCTCGGCCGTGCTGCTGATCGCGTTCTCGCCGGTCGTCTCCGGCAACGAGACCGCGATGCTCGGGGCCGGCGTCGACTTCGCGATCTTCCCGCTCAAGAATCCGGGCATCATCTCGATCCCGCTCGGCTTCTTCCTCGGCTGGTTGGGATCGGTCACCGATCCCGGCCGGGAGTCGCCGAAGCTCGCGGCCGAGATGGAGGTGCGCGCGCTCACCGGGTACGGCGCCGAGCCGCCCGTGCGGCACTAGCGCCGGGCCCGCTCCGCGCCTCGCCCGGGGAACGCGGAGTCCCGAGTGGCCGCCTCGCCTCAGCTGAAGCGACCACTCGGGACTCCGCGTTCTCGCGGGCGCCCGCCGGTCAGAACCGGATGACCTTGCCCGCGCTCATGATCGAGTCGGCGGCGATGATCCCCGCGCCGACGAGCACCAGCCAGCCGGCGTTCGGCGTCGCGACGAGCAGGCCGGTCGCGAACAGCACGCCCATCTGGCGCTTCGATCCGCCGAGCAGCTGGACGAGCGCCCCGGGGATCGCCCACAGGGCCATCGTCGGTGCGATCCGCGGATCCGACACACCGGCCATGATGGTGTCCGCGAACACCTGCGACGACGGCGGGAGCTTGCCCTCGGCGAAGAGCCGCTGCCAGGAGACGGCCACGACGCCGATGGCGATCGCGATCGCGACGATCGAGGCCTTCAGCTGCTCTCCCTGCGGCCGGCGAGCTCGTACGCCTTCCACGGGCGCTGCTGCCGGCGCAGGATCCAGCCGGTCTTGTAGTCGTTCGATCGTCTCCTGCAGCGTCTCGTCGTTCGCGACGGTCCCGATCCGGTCGGCTTCCGCGAGCTTGCCGTGCTTGGTGCGCGAATCCGCGATGTGTGTTCCAGCCCGCACGAATCAGCAGCGCTGGAGGGCTCGGTTTCGAAGAACGGGCGCGGTCTCGGGGGCGGGCGTGGCCGAGGTCGAGGGCGTGGTCGGACGGGCGGGCGGGACGCGCGCGGGGCGGCTCAGCTCCCCGGAGCGCTCCACACCGCGCGGAGCACCGCGACCGCGTCATCGAAACCGGTGCCCTCGGCCTGCGCGGCCTCGGCGAGCGCGCGGGCCCGCTCGACGACCGCGCCCGCGGCCCGGGAGGCCCCGGGCGCCACGCGGGTGCCGGCCGCCGTGCGGGTGACGACGAGACCCTCCTGCTCGAGCGAGCGGTAGGCCTTCGCGGCGGTGCCCTGTGCGATCCCGAAGTCCCGGGCCGTCTGCCGCACGGTGGGCAGGCGCTCGCCGTCGCCCAGCTGTCCGGAGCGGATCGCACCGCGGAACAGCTCGGCGATCTCCTCGGCGGTGCGCGGCGCGTGGGGGGCGGGCTGCGTCGCGGTCATCGGGTCCCCTCCGCGCCGGCGAGCACGGCGGCGGGATCCGGGCCGTCGGCGCGGCGCATCCGGCGGAGCGCCCGCCGGGCCCGCCACGTGTCGACCGCGAGGCGCAGCAGCAGCGCAGCACCGAGTCCCTGGACGACGTAGCCGCCCAAGTGCATGATGCCGGCGATGTCCCGGTAGCCGGTGCCGACGATGAAGCGCGCCGCCTCGCCCTGCTGGCCGTCGTCCTCGTACACGCCGACGATGATCGTGCCGATGAACCCCGTGTGCGCCCACACCGCGCCGAGCGTCAGGAGCGCCCCGCCGAGCGCGATGAGCACGATCGTGCGTGCCGTCGCCGTGCGCTCCTCCCGCACCTGCGACGCCGAGGCGCGGGCGAAGACCGGGCGGTTCGCATCGCTTCCGAGGGCGAGGAGCAGGGCGGCGGCGGCGAGTGCGAGTGCGATCAGGGTGGGGAGGTGGTTGGGCCACCCCGCACCCCAGACGTAACCCATGCCCTCCTGCATCGGCATGAACTCGGGCAGTCCGGAGTTCTCGGGACCGATGCCGTAGCGGTTGGCGCCCTCCGGCAGCGAGACCCCGATGAGGGTCTGCCATGCGGTGGTGAGCAGCAGCAGCGCACCGACGATCACCGCGATCCACAGCGGGGTGCGCGGTGCGAACGCCCACCAGCGACGCCGAGGCGCGATGGTGCGTTCGCCCGGGGCGGGCAGCGGCTCCCGGCGCAGTGCGATCAGTGCGAAGATGGCGACGAGGGCGACGGCGATCAGGGGAGCGGGGCGCTGCCACCATCCGCCCGCCCGCGTCCACGCGTCGCCGGAGGCGGCGATCGGATCGCGGGTGGCGAGCCAGCCGGTGGCCGTGCCGACCGCGAGCACCGCGAGCGCTCCCGCGATCCCGAGCCAGGTGAGCGGCCGCGCGCGTCGACCGCTCGGCGGCAGCGGCGCGATGATGCGGGGCCGGATCCACGACAGCGCGAAGAAGACCGCTCCGAGCGTGAGCGGGATCTCGACGGAGAAGAGCTGGAAGAAGGATCGGACCAGCCAGAAGAAGTCGAGCACGGCGCATGCCCCTTTCTGCGCGGCACGGGCCGGCGCTCTGTCTTGTATCGCAAACATAGCACAACTTGTATTTCGTTCGCGATACAAGTTGCGGAGGTCGGAACGTGCGCGGTCGAGGCGGCGCGTGAGGCTGCGGACACCGGCCCGGTGCGCCCATTCGCATCGCTTCGGCGCTCCCGCTCGAGCGAGGCGGGAGGAGAGCGCGCGGGACCGGGCGGCCCCGCGCGCATGGAAGAATGGGTGACTATGGCCAATCCCGTGAACCCGCCGCGCGGCATGCGCGACTTCCTCCCCGCAGACAAGGCCCGCCGCGAGCACGCGCTCGGCATCATCAAGAGCGTGTACCGCTCCCACGGCTTCGACGAGATCGAGACCCCGGTGGTCGAGGACTACGCGCGTCTGCACGCCGGGCTGGGCGGAGACAACGAGAAGCTGAGCTTCTCGATCCTGAAGCGCGGCATCCGTCCCGAGCAGCTGCAGGCGGCCGCCGAAGCGGGCAATGCGGAGCAGCTCGCCGATCTCGGCCTGCG
Organism: Leucobacter sp.; assembly: GCF_053528595.1. NCBI lineage: Bacteria > Bacillati > Actinomycetota > Actinomycetes > Micrococcales > Microbacteriaceae > Leucobacter > Leucobacter sp. The sequence continues at coordinate 11,101 of NZ_JAIVPF010000003.1, forward strand.
CTTCGACCTCACCGTTCCACTGACCCGCTTCTACGCGAGCCACCGCGCCGAGCTGCCGCCGGTCTTCCGCGCGATCCAGATCGCTCCCGTGTGGCGGGCCGAGCGCCCGCAGAAGGGCCGCTACCGCCAGTTCGTGCAGGCGGACATCGACATCATCGGCGAGCCGGGGCTGCTGGCCGAGATCGAGCTCGTCACCGCGACCTCGCAGGTGCTCGCCGAACTGGGGCTGCAGGGCTGCGTGATCCGCGTGAACGACCGCCGCATCCTCTTCGGGCTGCTCGAGCACTGCGGCTTCCCGGCCGACACCCACGACCGCGCGCTCATCACCGTCGACAAGCTCGACAAGATCGGCGCGAGCGGCGTGGTCGACGAGCTGCGCGAGATCGACGAGGCCGCGGCCGAGCGGCTCGGCGCGGTGCTCGCGGCCGTCGAGCCGGCGCTCGCGGACGACGGGATCCCGCTGACGCGCGCCGGGATCGAGGCCGCGCTGCCGGGCGTCGCCGAGAACCCGGGCGCGGCGACCGGCATCGAGAGCCTCGCAGCGCTCGGCGGCGCGCTCGCCGGCGCGCTGCCCGCGGGGGTCGCCGTGCGCTTCGACCCCACGCTGGTGCGCGGCATGGGCTACTACACGGGCACCATCTTCGAGGTGGCGCACCCGGGATCGGGCAGCTCGGTGGGCGGCGGCGGCCGCTACGACGGCATGGTGGGCCGCTTCCTCGGGCAGGACGTGCCGGCGGTCGGCTTCTCGATCGGCTTCGAGCGCGTGGTGGATCTCATCACCCTGCCGGAGTCGACGGGACCCGAAGCGGTCGCCCTCGTGCACGACGCCGACGCGGCGCTCGAGGATCTCGTGTCGCTCAAGCGCCAGCTCGTGGAGCGCGGCCATCGCGTGCGCCTCGAGAAGCGGCAGAAGAACATGAAGGCGCTGCTCGCCCGCGTGTCGGGCGAGGGCTTCACGAGCTTCGCCAACGCGCGCGCCGGCGTGCGCGACGCCGACGCGCTGGAGTTCCGCCCGCTCGACGCCTGATCAGCGACGCGCGATTCCCGGGCGCTGCGCATTGACCTCGGCGCACGACGGTGCGACGCTGTCGAGTGTGCCGCCGTACCGGAGCGGCCGGATCAGGAGGAACCGCATGAGCACCCAGATCTTCGTCAACCTCGCCACCGACGACCTCGAGCGCTCCAAGGCGTTCTACACGGCGCTCGGATGCGAGATCAACCCGCTCTTCACCGACGAGAACGCGGCCTGCGTGGTCTGGGACGAGCAGGTGTTCTTCATGGTGCTCACCCGGGAGTACTTCGCCACCTTCACCGACAAGGCGGTCGCCGACGCGAAGACCACCGCGCAGGTGCTCATCGCGCTCTCCCGGGACTCCCGCGAAGCCGTGGACGAGGCCCTCGCGGCCGGGCTCGCCGCGGGCGGCAGCGAGCCGAAGGACCCTCAGGATCTCGGGTTCATGTACTCGCGCGATCTCGAGGATCCCGACGGGAACGTGCTCGAGTTCCTCTACATGGATCCCGCGGCCGCCGAGGAGGGGCCGGACGCGTTCACGCCGGTCGACGCCTGATCGCGATGCGCATCGCGGCGCCCGGCCCGGCGGCGGGCGGCCGCTAGACTGGTGTGCGGCGGGAGAACCATGCCCGTCGCACACTTCTGCTCGACATCCCAAGCACTGGCACAGACCCAAGGAGCGCATGGTGGCATTTATCGACGCGGTGATCGCGCGAGAGATCCTCGATTCACGTGGCAACCCGACCGTTGAGGTCGAGGTCGGCCTGACCGACGACTCCGTGGGCCGCGCCGCGGTGCCCTCCGGCGCCTCGACCGGCGCCTTCGAAGCCTACGAGCTGCGCGACGGGGATGAGGATCGCTACCTCGGCAAGGGCGTCACGAAGGCCGTCGACGCGGTGTTCGACGAGCTCGCCCCCGCCATCGAGGGCTTCGCCGCCGACGATCAGCGCATCATCGACGCCGTGCTCAAGGAGGTCGACGGCACCGACAACAAGTCGCGCGTCGGCGCCAACTCGATCCTCGGCGTCAGCCTCGCCGTCGCCCACGCCGCGGCGGCCTCGGCCGAGCTGCCCCTCTACCGCTACCTGGGCGGCCCCAACGCGAGCACGCTGCCCGTGCCGCTCATGAACATCATCAACGGCGGCGCGCACGCCGACACGGGCGTCGACATCCAGGAGTTCATGGCGGTGCCGCTCGGCGCCGAGACCTTCTCGGAGGGGCTGCGCTGGGGCGTCGAGGTCTATCACGCCCTCAAGGCGCTGCTCAACGAGAAGGGGCTGTCGACCGGCCTCGGCGATGAGGGCGGCTTCGCCCCCGATCTGCCGACCAACGCCGAGGCGCTCGACCTGATCGTCGAGGCGATCCGGCGCGCCGGCCTCGAGCCGGGCCGCGACGTGGCCGTGGCGCTCGACGTCGCCTCCTCGGAGTTCTACGAGAACGGCGTCTACAAGTTCGAGGGCCAGGACCGCACTGCGGCCGAGATGACCGCCTACTACGCCGATCTGCTCGACCGCTACCCGCTCGTGTCGATCGAGGACCCGCTCGACGAGAGCGACTGGGACGGCTGGAAGCACCTCACCGACGAGCTCGGAGCCCGGGTGCAGCTCGTCGGCGACGACCTCTTCGTCACCAACCCGGAGCGCCTCGCCGACGGCATCGCCAAGGGCGTCGCGAACTCGCTCCTCGTGAAGGTCAACCAGATCGGCACGCTCACCGAGACCTTCGACGCCGTGCAGCTCGCGCAGCGCGCCGGGTACACCGCCGTGATGTCGCACCGCTCGGGCGAGACCGAGGACGTGACGATCGCCGACCTCGCGGTGGCCACCGACTGCGGCCAGATCAAGACCGGCGCCCCCGCGCGCTCCGACCGCGTCGCCAAGTACAACCAGCTGCTCCGCATCGAGGAAGAGCTGGGCGCCGCAGCGAAGTACGCCGGCCGCAGCGCATTCCCGCGCTTCTCGGCCTGAGGCCCGCGGTTCAGGGTTCCGGGTTCCGATGACGGGTCGAGTGCACCTCTTGCCGAACGGCCGGGCGCGGCGCCCGTTCGTCGGGCGAGCGCGGCTGTCGCTCGTCGGGCGAGCGCGGCTGTCGCTCGTCGGGCGAGCGCGGCGAGTCGGAATCGAGGACCTCTGAATGCCCGACGGCAACAGCACGGTGAAGCGCTGGGCGGAGGATGTCGGCGCGTGGGCGTCGAGTCTGCGGTTCAGCGGCTTCACCGTGCTCGTCGTCGTGCTGGTGCTCGCCGGTGCGGTGATCGTGAGCCCGAGCATCTCCACCTATGTGCAGCAGCGGCGGGAGATCGCCGAGCTGCGCGAGAGCGTGCGGCAGCACCAGGAGGCCGTGAACGAGATCGACGCCGAGCGCGCGAAGTGGAAGGATCCCGTCTACGTGCGCGCCCAGGCGCGTGATCGCCTGTTCTACGTGATGCCGGGGGAGACCCAGCTGAACGTGATCGACGACATCGTGCTCCCGGCCGAGTCGGACGAGGAGACCAACGCCGAGCTCTCCCGCATCGAGAGCACCTGGGCGCGGGGCCTCGCCTCGTCCTTCCTGAGCGCGGGGCTCACCGACGCTCCGCCGGAGGAGCTCGGGGACGCCTCCGATCCCGCCGCCCCGGCCGACGACGCCGCAACCACCGATCCAGAGACGGGCGAGTAGCCGCACGCACGTCCCGCCGCGCGCCGCACGCGCCGGAGATCCCGCCGCCGAGGCGGGACGACGAGAAGGAAGACCGCACATGACACGTCCCCCGTACGACGAGCCAGCCGCCGCCGACATCGCCGCGGTGAGCGAGCAGCTGGGCCGAGAGGCGCGCGGCGTCGTCGGCATCGCCGCGCGCGCTGCGGACGGGAGCCCCGCCGTCGTCGCCACGGCGCCGCGCCTGCCCGACGGGTCGCCGTTCCCCACCTTCTACTACCTCTGCCACCCCGAGGCGGTCGCGGCCGCGTCGCGGCTGGAGGCCGCCGGGGTGATGAACGAGTTCAACGCGCTCCTGGCCGAGGACGAGGAGGTGCGCGCGCAGTACGCGCGTGCGCACGAGCAGTACATCGCGGATCGCGACAGCGTCGGCGAGGTGCCGGAGCTGGCGGGTGTCAGCGCGGGCGGAATGCCCACCCGGGTCAAGTGCCTGCACGCGCTCATCGGGCACGCGCTGGCCGCGGGCCCGGGGGTGAACCCGATCGGGGACCTGGCGCTCGAACGGTGCGATTGGAACGGTTGAAACCGCAGGACAAGCGGTCCTGGCGGCTTTTCCCACCGGGATCGCGCGTTTTTCGTCGGCTTTCCGCTGAAATGGCAGTGGCCTCGATCAAAACGGGGTAGAGTTGACGCCGTGGGCGCAAGGCGCCCGCTTTTTCTGTGCCCGCGAGTCGGGTTCACATCACGCTCATTGCATCAAGGAGACTGCTTCGTGGCGAAGAAGATTCTGATCGTTGGTGGTGGCTATGCCGGCTTCTACACCGCATGGAAGCTGGAGAAGCTGCTTCGTGGCGGTGAGGCCGAGGTGACGATCGTCGATCCGCTGCCGTACATGGCTTATCTGCCGTTCCTGCCGGAGGTGGCTTCGGGATCGATCGAGCCGCGGCATGCGGTGGTGGCGCGTCGTCGTCATCTGAGCCGGACGGCGAATATCGCGGGTAAGGTGACCGGGATCTCGCATGCGGAGAAGACCGCGACGATCACCCCGAACGTGGGGGAGTCGTTCGAGTTCCGGTACGATCACATCGTCGTCACCACCGGTTCGGTTTCGCGTACCTTCCCCATCGCGGGCATCGCCGACAACGCGATCGGTATGAAGACGATCGAGGAGGCCGTCGCGGTGCGCGACCGCCTCGTCGGCAACTTCGAGCGTGCGGCCTCGCTGCCCAAGGGTTCGGCCGAGCGCGCGCGCCTGCTCACCGTGACCGTGGTGGGTGGTGGGTTCGCCGGTATCGAGACCATCTCCGAGCTGCGCTCCTTCGCGACCTCGCTGCTGCGCCGCTACCCGGAGATCGCCTTCGACGAGACCACGTTCCACCTGGTCGAGGCGATGGGCCGCATCATGCCCGAGGTGTCGCAGCAGACCGCGGACTGGGTGGTCAAGGATCAGACCCGCCGCGGTGTCGAGATCCATCTCGACACGCAGCTCTCCTCGGCCGTGGACGGCAGGATCGAGCTCTCGACCGGGGAGCAGTACGAGTCGGACCTCATCGTGTGGACCGCGGGCGTGATGCCCCGCCCGTTCCTGCGCGGCACGGACCTGCCGATCGGTCCTCGCGGCCACGTCGTCGCGAGCCCGAATCTCCGCATCACCACTGAGGAGGGTGAGGAGCTGGAGGGTGCGTGGACCGCGGGGGATACCTCGCAGGTGCCCGATATCTCGCCGACTCCCGGGCCGGGCGGGTTCTGCGTGCCCAACGCGCAGCACGCGGTGCGGCAGGGCAAGCTGCTCGCGAAGAACATCGCCGCGGATCTGCGTGGTGAGGGTGTGCGGGAGTACAACCACAAGAACGCGGGTGCGGTGGCCGGTCTGGGGGTGAACACGGGTGTGTTCCAGTCGGGCGGGTTCGCGTTGAAGGGCTACTTCGCGTGGCTCGCGCACCGGTTCTATCACGGTCTGGCGATTCCGTCGTGGGAGCGCAAGTGGCGGGTGTTCGGCGGCTGGGTGGGGCATTTCTTCCTGGGCCGCGACGTCGTGAACATCGAGGCGGTGCAGGAGCCGCGCGCGATCTTCGAGGAGTTCGCAGCGCGCCCCAAGGCATAGCCCGCACCTGAGGTGAGATCCCGGGCTCCGCAGATCTGAGCGGAGAACCCCCGCAGCCCGGCGCTGCGGGGGTTCTCGCGTCTCCTCCCGGCGCGCCTCGGCTGGAAACGGGGCCGAGGCGCTCGGCGGGAGCGGCTCTGTCTGCAGATCGCCGTCCTCCTGCGCGAGCTTGCGAGTCGCGGGATACACACGCAATCCACACGCAATCCACGCGCAGTCCACGCCCCTGGACCGGCGTCCTCCCCGGTTCGCGCGTCAGTAGATGTCATCAAGAAGGCCGTGAGGCGACAACTACTGACGCGCCTCGTTGCATCGCTCGATCGGTGCTCGAAGCTGGGGGGCAAGGGGCCCGCGCCGGAGAGGCGAAGAGCTTCGCTCTCCGCGTAGTTCTCCTGAGCCTGTGGGCTCAGCGCCTCCGGCGGAGAAAGGCTGACGCCTTTCTCCCTAGTTCTCCGGCGCATGCCTCGAGAGGAACTCGTACATCTCCGTGTCGTCGACACCGGGGAAGGTGCCCGTGGGCAGTGGCGAGAGCACGTGCGCGTGCATGCGGGCGCTCGGCCACGCCTTGCCCTGCCAGCGGGTCAGCAGGTCGGGCCTGGGCGTGCGGCAGCAGCTCTCGTCGGGGCACGTCGAGACCCTCCGCTCGCCCGTGTCGCGTCCGCGGAACCACTTGGCGTCGTCGAAGGGCACGCCGCAGGCGATCGCGAAGGGACCCAGCTCGGCGTCGCCGGTCTGCACGCTCGACCAGTACGTGCCGGCGGGAGTGTCGGTGTACTGGTAGAACTCGCTCGTGCGGTTGGTGCGGTTGAAGGCGGTGCGGCCGCCCCACTTGTGGCACAGCATCTCGCCCTCGATCGAACCCGAGTCGTCGCTGGGGAAGGGCAGCCCGTCGTTCTCGTAGCCGCGCACCAGCGCGCCCGCTCCGTCGGCGCGGTAGTGGTGCACGCGCAGATCGAGGTGACGCGTGGCGAGGTTCGTGAAGCGGTGGGCGGCGGCCTCGTGCGTCACCCCGAAGGCGTCGCGCAGATCCTCGATCGCCAGATTGCGATTGCGCTTGGCCTGCTGCAGCAGGTCGACCGCACGCGCCTCCGGCATCAGGCAGGCGGCGGCGAAGTAGTTGATCTGCAGGCGCTGCTCGAGGAACTCCCCGTAGCTCGACGGCTCGGTGTGTCCGAGCACGCGGTGGGCCATGGCCTGCAGCGCGAGCGAGCGCAGCCCGTGACCGCCCGGGATCGAGGCGGGCGGCAGGTAGATGCGGCCGTTCTCGAGGTCGGTGATGCTGCGGGTGTTCGAGGGCAGCTCGTCGACGAAGATGAGGGTGAAGCCGAGCAGTTCGGCGGCCATCGCGACCTCGCGGTGCGTCACGGCACCCGTGCCGTGGCCGATGCGGCGCATCAGATCGGAGGCGACGAGCTCGATCTCGTTGATGTAGTTGTCGCACTCGCGCATCTGCATGCGGATGGCGGTGTTGGCGCGGCGAGCCTCCTCGGAGGTCGTGGCGGCGGCTCGGGATCGCCGCGCGAGCTCGCGGTGCAGGCCGACGAGCGCCTCCAGCGTGTCGTCGCCGAGCGTGCGCGGCGCGCGCACGTGGGGGAGCCCGAGGCGCAAGTAGCTGGGGGCGGTCTGCGCCCGCTCGAGCTCGATCTCGAGCTCGCTGCGGCGATCCGGGGCCTCCCGCTTCAGCAGCTCCGAGGGATCGATGCCGAGCTCGCGCGCCGCGCTCTGCAGCAGCCCCAGCCGGGGCTCCCTGCGGCCGTTCTCGATCAGGGAGAGCTGGCTGGCCACGACGCCCACCCGCTCGCCGAGTTGATCGAGCGTGAGCCCGGCCCGGGTGCGGAAGTGGCGCAGCCGCTTTCCGAGCAGCAGGCGGTCGAACTCGGCTTCGCTCTGCGTCGGGGTCACTTCGGGGGTCATGTTTTGACTATACGGCAAGAATCCCGAAATTTTACAGCGGATATGGTGAACGGCGGGTAAAACCCTTGCCGAGAATGGAGATGTCACCGATTCTTCACCGACACGGTGTGTGAAACCGAGGAGAACGAAACGTCATGAGCGCCATCCAGGTCATCGACGAGGAGATCACGATCGCAGATCTCGTCCGCGCCAACGCGACCACCGCCAACGAGGAGGTGCTGCAGTGGGTGACCGAGGTCGCCGAACTGACCAAGCCCGATGAGGTGATCTGGTGCGACGGCTCGCAGGACGAGTGGAACCGCATCACGACCGAGATGGTCGAGGCGGGATCGCTGATCCCGCTCAACAAGGATCTGCGCCCCGGCAGCTTCCTCGCCCGCTCGCACCCGGGCGACGTCGCCCGTGTCGAGGACCGCACCTTCATCTGCTCGGAGAAGCAGGAGGACGCCGGCCCCACGAACAACTGGGTCGCCCCCGCCGACATGAAGGCGGAGCTCATGCCGCTCTTCGAGGGCTCGATGCGCGGCCGCGTCATGTACGTCGTGCCGTTCTCCATGGGGCCGGTCGGCGGCGCCATCACGCAGCTCGGGATCGAGATCACCGACTCGCCCTACGCCGTGCTCAACATGCGCATCATGACCCGCATGGGCCAGACGGCTCTCGACGGCATCACCCCGGGCAGCGAGTGGGTGCGCACCGTGCACTCCGTCGGTGCGCCGCTCGAGGACGGCCAGGAGGACGTGGCCTGGCCCTGCAGCGACACCAAGTACATCACCCACTTCCCGGAGACTCTCGAGGTGTGGTCGTACGGCTCGGGCTACGGCGGCAACGCACTGCTCTCGAAGAAGTGCTTCGCGCTGCGCATCGCCTCGGTGATGGGCCGCAACGAGGGCTGGCTCGCCGAGCACATGCTGCTGCTCAAGCTCACCAACACCGAGAGCGGCAAGGCCTACCACCTCTCGGCGGCGTTCCCCTCCGCCTGCGGCAAGACCAACCTCGCGATGCTGCAGCCGACGATCCCCGGCTGGAAGGTCGAGACGATCGGCGACGACATCGCCTGGCTGCGCCCCGGCCCCGACGGCCGCCTCTACGCGATCAACCCCGAGGCCGGCTTCTTCGGCGTCGCTCCCGGCACCGGCGAGTCGACCAACCCGGTGGCCATGGAGACGCTCTGGGGCAACACCATCTTCACCAACGTCGCGCTGACCGACGACGGCGACGTGTGGTGGGAGGGCAGGACCGATGAGGTGCCCGCTCACCTCGTCGACTGGCAGGGCAACGACTGGACGCCCGAGGCCGATCGCCCCGCCGCGCACCCGAACTCCCGGTTCACCGTGCCGATCCAGCAGACCCCCACGCTCGCGCAGGACTGGTACGAGCAGAACGGCGTGCCGCTCGACGCGATCCTCTTCGGCGGCCGTCGCGCCACCAACGTGCCGCTCGTCGCCCAGTCGCTCTCGTGGGAGCACGGCGTGTTCGTCGGCGCGACCGTCTCGTCCGAGAAGACGGCGGCCCAGGAGGGCACCGTCGGCGAGCTGCGCCGCGATCCCTTCGCCATGCTGCCGTTCTGCGGCTACAACATGGCCGACTACTGGGGCCACTGGCTCGAGGTGGGCGAGCGGCTGGGCGACCGGGCACCCAAGATCTTCCAGGTCAACTGGTTCCGCAAGGGCGCCGACGGCCGGTTCCTGTGGCCCGGCTTCGGCGACAACTCGCGTGTGATCGACTGGATCATCCGCCGCGTCGAGGGCGAGGTCGAGGGCCGCGCCACCGCCATCGGCACCGTGCCCGTCGCAGGCGAGCTCAACCTCGACGGCATCGAGGTGCCCGAGGCCGACATGGCGGAGCTGTTCGCGATCGATCCCGCCTCGTGGCTCGCCGAGGCCGACCTCACCGAGGAGTTCTTCGCACAGTTCGGCGACCGCGTGCCGGCCGCCCTGCGCGGCCAGCTCGAGAGCCTGCGCGAGCGCCTGGGCGCGTAGCCGCCTTCCCGAACCAGTAGACCCCGCCGTCCTGCCCGACGGCGGGGTCTGCTTTTTCGCGCCCGGTCGAGTGCGCGGGGTCGTGGCAGGGCGGGGCTCCCGCGCCGGCCGCTATCCTGAGAGGGAGCATGAGGGAGGCAGGCCGGGGCCCGGTCCAGTGAACAGTGATCAGCGCGCAGAGTTTCAGATCCCTCGAGTCGTCGAGTCCGAACGGCGCCCAGCTCTTCACCGACTCCTCCGAGCGCGTCGTCGCCTATCTCAACGTGCACACCCCGCTCACCGACTGGTCGGTGAGCCGTGTGACCGGAGGCGATCAGGTCCACCTGCACGTCCATCACGACCAGCTGCTGGACGTCGGGGATCGCGTCGCCTGGACGGAGTCCTTCTGCAGTCGCATGGCGGCGGGCGCGAAGCACGTCGTCAGGAACTCGCAAGCCGATCCGGAGTACTCGGACCTCGAGACCGCCGAGACGGTGGGCGCCTACGCGGGCTACACCATCGGGGACGACCGGGACGGGATCTTCGGGGTGCTCTGCGGCGTGCGATCCGCGCCCCTGCGGGAGGACGAGGGCGTCGACGAGCGGCTCCTGTCCCTGCTGAGCGAGTTGCTCACCACGCAGCTCGCGCTCTCACGGCACGTCGATCGGGAGCGGCGCTCCCTCGAGCTCGCCGAGGCGCTCGCGCAGACCGACGCGCTCACCGGCGCGCTGAACCGGCGCGGGTGGGATCGGGTCGTCGCCGACGCGCAGGAGCGTCTCGACGCCTTCGGGGATCCCGTCGCCGTCGCGGTGATCGACCTCGACGGTCTCAAGGCGCTCAACGACACGCACGGGCACGCCGCGGGGGACGCCATGATCGTGCGCGCCGCGGATGCGCTGCGGGCCGTCTCCACCCCGGCGAGTCACGTCGCCCGGTACGGGGGCGACGAGTTCATGATCCTCTCCAACGGGATCGCGCCCTCTCGGCTCGAGGCCGGGTTCGGCGCGTTCGCACGCGCGCTCTCGGACGCCGGCGTGGGGGCGTCCATCGGGCTCGCTGCGGCCGAGCCGGGGATCGTCTCGGTGGCCGCCGCGATCGCCGCCGCCGACGTCCGCATGTACGCGCACAAGCGCGAGCGGAAGCTCGACGGTCGCGCCTCGGCGCTCTCCCCGCTCTCGTCGGGCGCGGGCGCCCCGTAGCAGCGGCCGGGTGCGGCGTTCTCGCGAAGTCCCCCCACTGGGACTCGAACCCGGCCGCGCGCTCGATGCAACGCGGAGCGTTGCGCGCGCTCGCCGCGTGGCCCGCCTTCGGGCCGCGTTCAGGTTCGAGAATGCAGCGGGACGCAGCGCAGCGGAGTCCCCCCACTCGGATTCGAACCGAGACTGCACCGATTTTAAGTCGGCTGCCTCTGCCAATTGGGCTATGGGGGGGCAGCGACCATCCTCCCACGAGCCGGCCGCCACCCGTGCGCGCCGCTACTCGGCGAAGGCCAGGCCCGCCTCGGAGAGGGCCTCCTCCAGGATCCGCACCGCCTTCGGGCCGACGCCGTGCAGCGCGAGCAGGTCCTTCCGGCGCATCGCGGACACCTCGCGCAGCGTGGTGACGCCGATGGCGAGCAGCGCGCTGTTGGCCGGGCGGCCGATCCGCGGGAGGTCGCCGATCTGCTCGGGGAGGTCTCGGGTGGTCATACGGCCAGGGTACAAGCTCGGGCACGCGCACCGGGGGAGCACGTGCGGAGCCCGGCTTCGATAGCCGTTCTGCGCGCCGTCGCGGAATCCGCGCACGGGATGGTGCGACCCTGCGCGGGATGGCGGCGAGCTCGGCACCACCGGGTGCGGGTCCGGAGCCGCGTAAGCTGTTCCCGTGCTCTTCGCCAAGATCCTCCTCGTCATCGCGATCGCGATCGCGATCCTGCTGGCCGTGTATCTGCGGGTGCGGGCGTGGAGGGTGCGGCGCGCCGCGGCGCGTGAGGCCTGGCGGGCGGAGCTCGAGCGGGATCTCCGGCGGGGCTCCCCGGAGTGATCGACCCTCGCCTGCGGGGCGCTGCGGGGTCGCGTCGCGGGGTCGTGAGTCCGCGAACCCGCGCCGTGGTCGCCGAGATCCCGATTCCTGCAGTCTCCGCCCGGGCTGAGCGACGAGGATCGGGATCTCGGCACCATTCGGCCCCCGGAGGGGCGGGCCCCTGGGGTGCGCCTCGGGGGCGGAGTACCCCCGAGGCGCACTCCCGCGAGAGGTGCGCCCGGCACCCGGAGGCTCTACACTGCATCCATGACACTCGATCTCAGCGCCCCCGATGTGCGGGCCGCGGCGGACGAGCGCCCCTGGACCCGGCCGGAGGAGTACTGGCCGGTGTTCACGGAGGCGACGCGCGATCTGCCCGCTCCCGTCGTCGCGATGAGCCTCGCGGCACTGAGTCGCAATGCGCGGGATCTCACTCGGCGGGCGGGCGGCATCCCCATTCGAGTGGCCAGCAAGTCGGTGCGCGTGCGCGGTGTGCTCGACGCGGTGCTCGCGCTGCCCGGATTCCGGGGCGTGCTCGCCTATGCGCTCTCCGAGGCGCTCTGGCTCGCCGAGACCATCGACGACGTGGTGGTGGGGTACCCGACGGCCGACCGGGGGGCGATCGCGCGCCTCGGTGCCGATGAGCGCCTCGCCTCCCGCGTGACCGTGATGGTCGACGGCGTCGAGCAGCTCGACCTCATCGACGCGGTCGCGCCGCCGGCATCGCGCGCGCCGATCCGGGTCTGCCTCGACCTCGACGCCTCCTGGCGCAGCCGGGCGCTCGGCCACCTCGGCGTGCGCCGATCGCCCCTGCACGAGCCCGAGCAGCTGCGCGCGCTCGCCGCCCGCGTGGCCTCCCGGCCGGGGTTCGCGCTCGTGGGCGTGATGGCGTACGAGGCGCAGATCGCGGGGGTGGGCGACCGCCCCGCGGGGCGATCGGCCGAGGGGATGCTGCTGCGCGCGGTGCAGCGGGCCAGCGGTGCCGAGCTGGCCGAGCGCCGGGCCGCCGCGGTCGCGGCCGTGCGGCAGGAGGCGCAGCTGGAGTTCGTCAACGGCGGGGGCACGGGCTCGGTCGAGCGCACCGCCTCCGAGGCGGCGGTCACCGAGGTCGCTGCGGGCAGCGGGCTCTTCGGGCCGCACCTCTTCGACCACTACGACGCCTTCGACGTCGCCCCGGCGGTGGGCTTCGCCCTCGACGTGGTGCGCAAGCCGTCGGCCGATCGCGCGACGCTGCTCGGCGGCGGCTGGATCGCCTCCGGCCCCGCGGCCCCGGACCGGCTGCCGCAGCCCGTCTGGCCCGCGGGGCTCGCCTACGAACCCCGCGAGGGCGCCGGCGAGGTGCAGACCCCGGTGCGCGGTGCGGCGGCGCGCGGCCTGCGTCACGGGGATCGCGTGTGGCTGCGCCACACGAAGGCCGGCGAGGTGATGGAGCACACGAACGAGGTCGTGCCGATCGGCCCGGACGGATCGGCACTGCCGGCGATCCCGAGCTATCGAGGAGAAGGGCGGTGCTTCCTGTGACGGCACGCTGGAGCAACTGGGCGCGCACGGAGTCGTCGCAGCCGGAGCTGGAGATCGCGCCGCGCTCCGCGGAGCAGATCGTGCTCGCGGTGCAGCGCGCTCGCGAGACGGGTCACACGCTCAAGCCGATCGGCGCGTCGCACAGCTTCACCGGGATCGGCGCGACCGACGGCGTCCGGCTCGACATGAGCCGGATGCGGGGTCTGGTCTCGGCCGACACCTCCCGGGGCCGCGTGACGCTGTGGGGCGGTACCCACCTCTGGGAGCTGCCCGCGATCCTCGGCCCGCTGGGGCTGGCCCTCGCGAACATGGGCGACATCGACCGGCAGACCGTGACGGGCGCCACGCAGACCGGTACGCACGGCACGGGCGTCGGACTGCGCGGACTGTCGGCCGGGGTGGTCGGGGCGCGGATCGTCACGGGCTCGGGCGAGGTGCTGACGATCGACGAGGACCACCACCCCGAGCTGCTCCCCGCGGTCGCGCTCGGGCTCGGCGCGCTCGGGGTGCTGGTGACGGTGACCCTCCAGTGCGTGCCGCGCTACCTGCTGCGGGCCGAGGAGGCGCCCGAGCCGCTGGAGCAGGTGCTCGACACCTTCGTCGCGCGCACCCGGGAAGTCGATCACTTCGAGTTCTACTGGTTCCCGCACACGCGCGGCACCCGCACCAAGACCAACACGCGCCTGCCCCTCGAGCACGCCCGGCAGCCGCTCACCCGCTTCGCGCGCTTCGCCGATGAGGAGTTGGCGAACAACATCGCATTCGGCGCCTGCACGGCCCTCGGCAGCGTGCTCGCCGGGGCGACGCCGCGCGTGAACCGGATCATCGAGCAGCTCTCGAGCCGCCGCAGCTACATCGACGAGTCCCACCGGGTCTACATCACGCACCGCCGCGTGCGCTTCCGCGAGATGGAGTACAGCGTGCCGCTGGAGGCCGTGCCCGACGCGGTGCGCGAGCTGCGGGCGATGATCGCGCGCCGGGGCCACCGCGTCTCCTTCCCGATCGAGGTGCGCTCGGCCGGCGCCGACGAGCTGCTGCTCTCCACGGCCCACGGGCGCGACTCGGGCTACATCGCCGTGCACCGCTACTGGCGCGACCGGGACCGCGGATACCTCCGCGACGCCGAGGCGATCCTCGCCGCCCACGACGGCCGGCCCCACTGGGGCAAGATGCACACGCAGACCGCCGAGACGCTGCGCGAGCGCTACCCGGCATTCGGCCGCTTCGCCGAGATCCGGAACCGCCTCGATCCCGAGCGGATCTTCGCGAATCCGTACCTCCAGCGCGTGCTGGGGGAGTGACACCCCGGAACGACCACAGCGCTTCCAGCGCATTCATGGCCGGGGCGGATAGGATGCACCCATGTCTGGTGGATTGATTGCCGCGCTCATCGCGGTCGGTGTACTCGTCCTGCTGATCGGCTACGTCTGGATCACGTACAACTCCCTCGTCACGCTGCGCGTGCGCGTGGACGAAGCGTGGAGCGACATCACCGTGCAGCTGAAGCGCCGTGCGGATCTCATCCCGTCCCTCGTCGAGGCGGTCAAGGGCTACGCCGCGCACGAGAAGGGGGTCTTCGACTCCGTGACGAAGGCGCGCGCCGAGACCATCTCGGCCCAGGGCCCCGCCGAGGCGTCGGTGGCCGAGAACCACATGCAGCAGGCGCTCAAGAGCATCTTCGCGGTCGCCGAGGCGTACCCGCAGCTGCAGGCCAGCCAGAACTTCCTGCAGCTGCAGGGCGAGCTGGTCGACACCGAGAACAAGATCCAGGCGGCGCGCCGCTTCTACAACGGCGGCGTGCGCGAGTACAACACCAAGATCCAGGTGTTCCCCAACACCGTCTTCGTGCGTGCGATGGGCTTCACGGAGCGCGAGTTCTTCGAGGTCGACGACGTCGCCTCGATCTCGGAGCCGCCGCGCATCCAGTTCTAGGAGGCCCGTGTACAGCGCCATACGCCGCAACAAGGTCAACAGCTTCTTCATCATCCTGCTGTTCGTCGCCATCGTGGGCGGGCTCGGATGGCTCGCGTCGTACATCTACAACTCGCCGGGCATCGTGATCACCGTCGTGGTCGTGGCCCTCGGCTACGCGCTGATCCAGTACTTCGCGGCGGGCCGCCAGGCCATCTCGATGAGCGGCGCCCAGCGCATCACCGAGTCCGACAACCCGCGCCTCTACCGCATCGTCGAGAACCTGTCGATCACCACCGGCACGCCCATGCCCGAGGTGTACATCGTGAACGATCCGGCGCCCAACGCCTTCGCCACGGGCCGGGATCCCGAGCACGCCATGGTCGCGGCGACCACGGGCCTGCTCGACATCATGACCGACTCCGAGCTCGAGGGGGTCATGGCGCACGAGCTCGGCCACGTGCGCAACTACGACATCCGCGTCTCCATGATCGTCTACGGCCTCGTCGTCGCCGTCGGCATGATCGCCGACGTGCTCGTGCGCATGGCCTTCTTCGGACGCAACAACAACAGCAACCCGGTGGTGATGATCTTCGGGCTCGTGGCGATGCTCGTCGCGCCCCTCGTCGCGTCGATGGTGCAGCTCGCCGTCTCCCGGCAGCGCGAGTACCTGGCCGACGCGACTGGCGCCCTCACCACGCGGCACCCGGAGGCGCTGGCCAGCGCGCTCCACAAGCTCTCCGAGTACGGCCGGCCGCTGCGGAAGCAGCAGTCGAGCATGGCCCACCTGTGGATCGCGGATCCGCTGAAGCCGGGTGTGATGCAGCGGCTCTTCGCCACGCACCCGCCGATCCCGGATCGCATCCGCCGCCTGCTCGACATGGGCGGACGATTCTGACGCCCATTCACCTGCCCTGAGGGCAGGGCAAGCGGCGTCGGCGCGAAACGCTGGCGCGTTTCCTCGAGGGCCTGGCCGGGGCGGGAAGTTCTCGACCCTGTCCGGGACGCCACCACCGCGATCCTGCGCGGAGGGAGCGCAGCGAGCGGAGCCGCGGGATCCGCCATCGCAGATCCGCGGTCGCCCGTCATCCTGCGACTCCGGGCTTCGCCCTCCGCGCAGGATGACGGGCGAGGATCGAGCCGCGCCCTCCGGGCAGGACGGCGGATCGGCCCGGGCGGGTCTCCGCAGCAGGGCCCCGGAATACCGGACGGCCGGAACGGGTTGTACTCCCCGGTGCCCACGGCGCCCCTTCGCAGCGCCCGAGAGCAGCGCGCGACCGGGGCAGCCGATAGGGTCTCAGTACAGCGCCAATCCGAGGAGGTCGCCCGCTTCGTGTCGAACATGTTCCGATCGCTCGCCGTGCGCAACTACCGCATCTGGTTCGCGGGAGCGCTCGTCTCGAACATCGGCGCGTGGATGCAGGCCACCACCCAGAACTGGGTGGTGCTGACCGAGCTCACCGACAACAACGCGGCCGCCGTCGGCCTCACCATGGCCCTGCAGTTCGGGCCGCAGCTGCTGCTCGTGCCGTTCAGCGGCGCGGTGGCGGATCGCTTCGACCGGCGCAAGGTGCTGCTCGTCACGCAGTCGCTGCTCATGCTGCTCGCGGCCGGACTCGGGCTGCTGCTCGTCACCGGGCAGGCGCACCTCTGGCACCTCTACGGCTTCGCGCTCGCCCTCGGCATCGTCAACGCCTTCGACACGACCTCGCGTCAGGCCTTCGTCTCCGACCTCGTCGGCACCGAGCAGCTCTCCAACGCGGTGGCGCTCAACTCGGCCTCGTTCAACTCGGCGCGGCTCATCGGCCCGGCGGTGGCGGGAGTGCTCATCGCCGTGGTCGGATCGGGCTGGGTGTTCCTCATCAACGCGGTGTCCTTCCTCGCGGTGCTCGGCGCGCTGCTGCTCATCGATGCCCGCCCGCCGGAGCGGCCGGCGGGCGCCGGCCGCGAGTCGCAGCTGCGGCAGCTCTCCGCCGGGTTCCGGTACGTGCGGGGCCGGCACGACCTGCTCGTGATCTTCGTGATGGTGTTCCTCGTCGGCGCGTTCAGCATGAACTTCCCGGTGATCTCGTCGACCATGGCGGTCGAGTTCGGGCGCGGCGCGAGCGACTACGGCCTGCTCTCGTCGATCCTCGCCATCGGGTCCCTCTCCGGTGCGCTGCTCTCGGCGCGACGCCCGAACGCGCGGATGCGCGTGGTCATCATCTCGGTGGGCGGCATCGGGGTCGTGAGCCTCGCCGCGGCCCTCATGCCGTCGTTCTGGACCTTCGCCGCCACCCTCGTGTTCTTCGGGCTCGCGATCTCGACGATGCTCACCACCGCCAACGGTTTCGTGCAGACGACCGCGGATCCTGCGGTGCGGGGGCGCGTGCTCGCGCTCTACATGGCGATCCTCATGGGAGGGACACCGGTCGGCGCTCCGCTCGTGGGCGCCGCGGCCGATGCCCTGGGACCGCGCTCGACACTCGTGATCAGCGCCGTGGCGGGTCTGCTGGCGTTCGGGGTGGGGGTGGCCTGGTTGTTCACGGAGCGCGAGCTGCGCTTCCACCGGGACCGGGGCCTGCGCTTCACCGTCACCCACGCCGGGCGGCCGGGCGTCGAGGACGATCCGGAGCGCCAGACCGAGACGCTCACCGCGCCGATCTCGGTGCTGCGCCGGGGCGGAGCGGCCATGGGGGCGGGGGAGTCGGCCCCGGTCGAGGGGTCCGGGGTCTCCGCCACGGGAGCCATCCGGGTGAACGAAATCGAGGATCCGGACGCCCCTCGCAGATGATCCTTCGGAAAGAGGCGCCACGAGCCCGAATCTCTGCGTGATCCCGAGTAGGCTTGGTCTCGTCGTGCGGCAGAAGCCGCTTTTCTTCGAGTAATGGAGCCTAGATACCGGTGAGTGACTTCTTGTCAGCACAGACTCGTACCGAGACGGACTCGATCGGCAGCGTCGAGATCCCCGCGTCCGCCTACTGGGGGGTGCACACGGCCCGCGCTCACGAGAACTTCCCGATCGCGCGACGTCCCATCTCGGTGTATCCCGACTTCATCCGCGCCTTCGCCTGCGTGAAGCAGGCGGCCGCGCGCGCCAACCTCGAGATCGGCGCGCTCGACGAGCAGCGCGCGACGCTCATCGACCGCGCCTGCGAAGAGATCAAGACGGGCATGCTGCACGATCAGTTCGTGGTGGGCGTGGTGCAGGGCGGTGCGGGCACCTCGACCAACATGAACGCCAACGAGGTCATCACCAATCGGGCGCTCGAGCTCGCGGGGCACGAGAAGGGCGACTACGCCTTCATCAACCCCAACGACCACACGAACCGCAGCCAGTCGACCAACGACACGTACCCGACCGCGATCAAGATCGCGCTCGCGTTCTCGCTGAGCAGCCTGCTCGAGGAGCTGGCGCTGCTCGCCGACTCCTTCGCGGCCAAGGGGCGCGAGTTCTCCCACATCATCAAGGTGGGTCGCACCCAGCTGCAGGACGCCGTGCCGATGACCCTGGGGCAGGAGTTCAACGCCTTCGCGGTGACCCTGCGGGAGGACATCGAACGGCTGCGCGAGGCCGTGACCCTGCTCGGCGAGGTCAACATGGGTGCGACCGCGATCGGCACCGGCATCAACGCGCCGCGCGGCTACAAGGAGACCGTGATCCGCCACCTGCGCGACATCACCGGCCTCGAGCTCGTCACCGCGGGAGATCTCGTCGAGTCCACGAGCGACACCGGCGTCTTCATCACCTTCTCCGGCGCGCTCAAGCGCAGCGCGCTCAAGCTCTCGAAGATCTCGAACGACCTGCGCCTGCTCTCCTCCGGCCCGCAGGCCGGCCTCGGCGAGATCAACCTCCCCGCGCGCCAGGCGGGATCCTCGATCATGCCCGGCAAGGTCAACCCGGTGATCCCCGAGGCCGTCTCGCAGGTGGCCTACTCGGTCGCGGGCGCCGACGTGACCGTCTCGATGGCGGTCGAGGCCGGCCAGCTGCAGCTCAACGCCTTCGAGCCGATCATCGCGCACTCCCTCTTCCAGTCGATCACGTGGCTGGAGCGCGCCTGCCAGACGCTGCGCGTCAACTGCGTCGACGGCATCACCGCGAACGAGGCGCGCCTCGAGGACACCGTGTCGCGCTCCGTGACCGTGATCACCGCGCTCGCCCCGGTCATCGGCTACGCCGCGGCGGCGAAGCTGGCCAAGGAGGCGCTCGCGACCAACGAGAAGGTGTCGGAGCTCGTGGTGTCGCGCGGCCTGCTGGATCAGGCGCAGCTCGACGACATCCTGCAGCCGCAGAAGCTGGCCGGCCTCGCGCCCGAGACCGGCGCGATCGAGATCGTCGACGGCAGCGCGCCGGAGAAGCTCGAGGACGGCGAGGAGTAGGCGCGCCGGCTTCCCGCCCTCTTCGACGGGCTCAGGGGGCGGGACGTCCGCTGGTCGAGCGGAGCGCAGCGGAGTCGAAACCGAGGGGACCTCGATCTCGACTCGCTGCGCCCGCTCGATCAGCTGGAGCGGGAGCGGGCCTGCGCTCGCTCGATCCGCGGGAGCGAACGGGCTCCGGGACGTCCCGCGGGCCTACGCCTCGACGCAGTGCGAGGTGAGCGCGCCGATGTGCTCGATCGTCACGGTGACCTCGGTGCCGGGGCGCAGGTAGAGCGGCGGCTTCCGCGAGCGGCCCGCGCCTCCCGGCGATCCCGTGGAGATGACCGTGCCCGGCAGCAGCGTGAGCGACTGCGAGATCGACGAGATCAGCTGGGCGACGGTGCGGATCATGAAGCCGGTGGTCGAGTCCTGCACGCGCAGGCCGTCGACGTCGGTCGCGATGTGCAGGGCCTGCGGATCGGGGATCTGGTCCGCGGTGACGACGACGGGACCGATCGGCGTGAACCCGTCGAAGGATTTGCAGCGCGACCACTGCGGCTCCTGGAACTGGATGTTGCGCGCGGTGATGTCGTTGATGGCGGTGTAGCCGAAGACGTAGTCGAGCGCCTCCTCGGGGGTGACGTTCTTGGCGGGCCGGCCGATGATCACACCGAGCTCGCCCTCGTAGTCGACCTCCTCGCTGATGCTCGCGGTGAGCGGCACCTCGCCCTCGTGGGCGCCGAGCGAGTTGGGGAAGAGCGAGAAGAGCACCGGACCCGAGTCGTTGTCGAGGCTGAGCTCGCTCGCGTGCTCGTCGTAGTTGAGGCCGACGGCCAGCACGATGGGGGCACCGATCACCGCGGGAGCGTAGCTCGCGTCCTCGATGCTGCTCCAGCCGCTCTCGGACAGCTGCTCCGCGGCGGTGCGCAGCTCGTCCAGGGCCTCGGGCCCGGCCTCGATGAGGTGCTGCAGCGTCGTGCAGGAGGCGCCGAGGGCGCTCACGGGCGCGTAGCGCTCGTCTCGGACGACGACGAGCTCGGGTGCGGAACCGGGGGAGAGGGTCAGGTGCGCGAATCTCACACCTGCAAGGGTATCCGACCCCGTGTCGGAGCCGTGTTTCCTGCGGGTCTCCCACGTGTCGGTGCCGAATCTTTGTACGGTATGCACTGGACACCCGCGTCCGGGGTTCCCTCTGAGCGAACTCGCGTGCGCCGGGCGGTGCGGATCCGCGAGAATGAACGCATGAGTGAAACATCGAAGACGAAGCCGGAGATCGAGTTCCCGGAGGGCCCCGCCCCGTCCGAGCTGCAGATCGTGGACATCGTGGAGGGCAACGGCGAGGAGGCGCTCGCGAGCTCCACGGTCGATGTGCACTACCTGGGCGTCGAGTACGACTCGGGCGAGGAGTTCGACTCGTCGTGGAGCCGCGGCGAGTCGATCAACTTCCCCCTGCGCTCGCTGATCCAGGGCTGGCAGGCGGGCATCCCCGGCATGAAGGTCGGCGGACGCCGCAAGCTGGTCGTGCCGCCGGCGCAGGCCTACGGCACCTCCGGGGGGCACCCGCTCTCGGGCAAGACCCTCATCTTCGTCATCGACCTGCTGGGCGTGAGCTGACCCTCCGCAGGTCCGATCGTCGAGGGCCCGTCCGCCCGGTTCGCCGAACCGGTGCGGGCGGGCTCTCGTCATGTTCCGGGAGCTGACCGGCAGAAAGGCACGGATGGGCGTGGGCGTGTACAGCCGCCCCGTGGTCCCTCCGCTACGCGCGTCAGCAGTTGCTGCCTCGCCGCCGGTTTGGTGACATCTACTGGCGCGCGGATGCCGGGTGGCCGGGCGGGCCTTGCCCTCGCAGAACTCCGTCCGCGGGAGGGAAAGGGGCGCGGCCGCCGAGGTGGTAGCGTACTGCTGTTCAGGCATGACCCAGAGCGAGGAAACGGAGCGGCCGGTGGCAGAGGCGCGGCAGGAGACCAGCGAGCAGGAGACGAAGCGCGGGATCGGCGGTATCGACCGGTACTTCCAGATCACGGAGCGGGGATCCACCTTCGCCACCGAGATCCGGGGCGGTCTCGTCACCTTCGTCACGATGGCCTACATCGTGATCCTCAACCCGATCATCCTCACGAGCGGGGTGGACGTCGAGGGCAACACCCTCGCCTTCCCCGCGGTGAGCGCCGTCACCGCCCTGACGGCGGGCGTCATGACGATCCTCTTCGGGATCGTCTCGCGGCTGCCGTTCGGCTTCGCCGCGGGGCTCGGGATCAACGCGTTCCTGGCGTTCTCCGTGGTGGGCCAGGTGACCTGGCCCGAGGCGATGGCGCTCGTGGTGATCAACGGCGCGCTCATCGTGCTGCTGGCGGCCACCGGTCTGCGCCGCATGATCTTCGACGCCGTCCCCGTCGAGCTGAAGCTCGCGATCACGGTCGGCATCGGCCTCTTCATCGCGTTCATCGGCTTCGTCAATGCGGGCTTCGTGACCGCCACCGGTCAGGGATCCCCGCCCGTCGGCCTCGGCATCGGCGGGTCGGTCGTCACGATCCCGACGCTCATCTTCGTGGTGACGCTCGTGCTCACCGGTGTGCTCCTCGCCGCCAAGGTGAAGGGCGGCCTGCTCATCGGCCTCGTCGCGGGCACCGTCATCTCGGTCGTCGTCGAGGCGATCGCCCACCTCGGCCCGCGCGTCGGCGCCGACGGCGAGATCGCGAACGCGGGCGGCTGGGGACTCACCGTTCCCGAACTCGGCAGGGCGCCGTTCGGCCTGCCCGACCTCAGCCTGATCGGCGCGGTCAGCTTCGACCTCGGCCGCGTCGGCCTCGTCACCATCGTGATGCTCGTGTTCACGCTGCTCTTCACCAACTTCTTCGACGCGATGGGCACCATGACCGGCCTCTCGCGCGAGGCGGGTCTGGCCGACGAGCGGGGCAACTTCCCCCGCCTGAAGTCGGCGCTGGTGGTCGAGGGCGTCGGCGCCATCGCCGGCGGCGTGACCTCGTCGTCGTCGAACACGGTGTTCATCGAGTCGGGCGCGGGCATCGGCGAGGGCGCGCGCACCGGCTTCGCCAACGTCGTCACGGGGCTCATGTTCCTGCTGGCCATGTTCTTCACGCCGCTCACGCAGATCGTGCCGACCGAGGTCGCTGCCGCGGCGCTCGTGATCGTCGGCGCCCTGATGATGGCGCAGATCAAGCACATCGACCTCAGCGACTTCCGCGTGCTGCTGCCCGTCTTCCTGACGGCGGCGGTGATGCCCATGACCTACTCGATCGCCAACGGCATCGGGGCCGGCTTCGTCGCCTGGGTGCTCGTGCACGCGCTCAGCGGGCGGGCGAAGCAGGTGCACTGGCTCCTGTGGGTGGTGGCCGCGGGATTCGTGGTCTTCTTCGCGCGCGGACCCATCGAGGCGCTCTTCGGGGCCTGAGGCTCGCCGCCGGAGTCGCTGCTGCGCAGTGCTGCGGGGTCGACGAGTGGATCCTGCGACTGCGTTCGCTGCGCTCACTCCGCGCAGGATGACCGGAGGCGGAGGTCGCGTCGGCTCGCTGTTCGGGGTCTGAGTTCGTGCCTCGGAACCCTGTCATCCTGCGCGAGGTGCTTTCCCGGTCATCCTGCGCGAGGAACGAGTCGCAGGATCCCAACCCCGCGTCCTTCGTCGAGAGCTCGAAAAGCGCCGCTCACTGCCCGCCCGAGCGGCACTTTTCGCGCTCTCGACGGATCGCGATCCCGGCTCCGGCCCGGCGGATCACCGCTCCCCGTGATCGCCCTGCGCCGAGCCGCTGCGCTGCCCGAGGAGATGCTCGAGCAGGGGGTCGAGCACGTCGAGGCCGTCGCGCACGCCGCCGGGGGATCCCGGCAGGGTGATGATGAAGGTGTCGCCGACGAATCCGGCGACACCGCGCGTCAGCAGCGCGGCGGGCACGGTCTGCGCGCCCCGGCGACGGATCTCCTCGATGAGCCCCGGCAGCCGCACGTCGAGCAGCGGCGCCACCTGCTCGGGCGTGCGATCGTCGGGGGAGACCCCGGTGCCGCCGGTGGTCACGATGACGGCCGGGGCGGCCGCCAGGGCGGCGCCCAGCGCGTCGGTCACGGCACCGCCGTCCGGCACGATCACGGGCGGATCGGCGGCGAAGCCGCGCTGGGCGAGCCAGGCCTCGATGACCGGACCGGTGAGGTCCTCCGCCGAACCGGCGGCGGCCCGCGTCGAGACGACGACGACGATCGCGCGCCTCACTCGAGCGACCAATCGCCGCTCTTGCCGCCCGACTTCGCGAGCACGCGGGTATCGGTGATGGTCGCGTGCTTGTCGACGGCCTTGATCATGTCGTAGAGGGTCAGCGCGGCGACGCTCGCCGCGGTGAGCGCCTCCATCTCGACGCCGGTGACGCCGCGGGTCGTCACCGTCGCGAGGATCCGCACCCGATCGGCGCTCGTCTCGAAGTCGACCGCGAGCCGGGTCAGCGGCAGCGGATGGCACAGCGGGATCAGCTCGGAGGTGCGCTTGGCCGCCATGATGCCGGCGATCCGCGCCGTGCCCAGGGCCTCGCCCTTGGGCAGGGCCCCGGAGACGAGCAGATCCACGACGTCGGCGCGCGTGACGAGGGTCGCCTCGGCCCGGGCGGTGCGCTTCGTGACGCTCTTCTCCGTGACGTCGACCATGTGCGCGCTGCCGTCGCCGCGCAGGTGCGTGAGCCGCGGCTCGTGGGTCTCTTCCGTCTGTTCAACCATCGATCCTCCAGATCTCGACCGGTGCGTTCTCGGGCAGCGAGGCGACGCCGAGCGGAACATGCGCGAGCAGCTGGGCATCGGCGAGGTCGCCGAGCAGGTGGGATCCCGGCGCGCTCAGCGAGACGCGCCCGTCGGCCTCGATCCGGCCGCGTCGCACCTGGTGCTTCTCGGCGGGGGACTCGACGGCGTGAGCGAGTTCCCGCTCCTCGCGCGGCCGATCCGCGGGGAGGCCCGCGAGCCAGCGCAGCGTCGGCAGCAGGAACACCTCGGCGGAGATGAACGCGCTGACCGGATTGCCGGGGAAGCAGATGACGGGGACGGTGCGGCCCGACAGCTCGAGCAGCCCGAGGCCCTGCGGACCCCCGGGCTGCATGGCGAGGGTGACGAACGTCGCGCCTGAGGGCTCGAGCGCGTCGCGGACGACCTCGAACGCGCCCGCGCTGATGCCGCCCGAGGTGACCACGAGATCGCACGCGGGCGCCTCGGCCTCGAGCTCGGCGCGCAGCTGCGCGGCGCTGTCCCGGCTGCGCACCGTCCGCACGACGGCGCCGGCTTCCCGGAGCGCCGCGGCGAGCATCGGCGTATTGGCATCGTGGATCCGGCCCGGGGCGAGCTCGTGATCGCGAGGGGCGAGCTCGTCGCCCGTCGAGCAGAGCAGCACGCGCAGACGCGGGCGCACCGCGACTGACGCGGCGCCGGAGAAGGCGATCAGGCCGATCCTGGCGGGCGTCAGCCGCGCGCCCGCCGGGACGATCTCCGCGCCCTCGGCCACGTCCTCGCCGGCACGCCGCACGAAGCGGCCGGCGACGGTCCGGGCGGTGAAGGCCACCGTCCCGTCCGGCTCGGGATCGCCGGCCCGGCTGAGCGGCGGGAACCGCGGCGGAAGGGTCTGCTCGACCGGCACCACGGCGTCGGCGCCGCGCGGAACGGCCGCCCCCGTCATGATCGGCGAGGCCGTGCCGGCCTCGTGCGCACCGGGGGGATCGCCGGCCGCGGTGGCGCGCGCGAGCCGGAGGGCGACGGGACGCTCGGTGCTCGCTGCGGCGAGGTCGGAGGCGCGCACCGCGTAGCCGTCCATCTGGGAGTTGTCGAACGGCGGCAGCGGGGTCTCGGCGCGCACCGGCCTCGCGGCCACCCGTCCGAGCAGTTCGGGGGAGTCGATCCCGATGAACTCCGGAGCGGCGGCCTCCAGCCGCTCCACGACGGGCGCGAGCAGCGCGCGCACCTCCTCCAGGTGCTCCTCGACCGGGCGGCGCACCGCGTTCACCCTCCCGCGAAGGGCGGCAGCACGTCGACGCGGGTGCCGCGGATCTCGCCGCCGTCGCGACGCACCGTGCCGTCGACCAGGAAGGAGCCCGAGCGCAGCACCTTGCGCATGGGCTCGCCGTAGCGACGTCCCAGTTCGCCGCGCAGCGCGTCGAGGGTGAGCGCAGGCGCCTCCCAGCGCTCCTCGTCTCTGCCCGCGGCCTCGGCCGCCGCGGCGAAGTAGCGAACGGTGATCTGCGGCATACCGACATGCTATCCGGTGGGCTCGGGTTTCGACTCCCTCCGCTCGCTCGACCGGCGATGCGGGACCCGGCGGCCGGAGAGGCCCACGCCCTACAATGGCCGCATGAGTGCGGAGCGGAGAGCGGATCCCCTGCCGCTCGTCGACCCGGCCGAGACGCTGAGCGAGGAGCGGCGGGCGCGCGCGCAGCGCCAGATCCTGCTGCCCGGCTTCGGGGAGATCGCGCAGCGCCGGCTCGACGCCGCGAGGGTGCTGGTGGTCGGGGCGGGCGGGCTGGGGAGTGCCTGCGTGCCCTATCTGGCGGGCGCGGGGATCGGCACGATCGGCATCGTCGACGACGACCGGGTGGAGCTCTCGAACCTGCACCGGCAGGTGTCGCACGGCACCGCCGACATCGGCAGGGCGAAGGTCGCGTCACTGGCGGAGACCGTGCACGCGCTGGATCCCCACGTGCGGATCGAGCGCCACGAGATCCGGCTCGCCTCGGAGAACGCGCTGGAGGTGCTGCGCGGATACGACCTCGTCATCGACGGCAGCGACAACTTCCCGACCCGGTATCTGGTGGCCGACGCCTGCGAGCTCCTCGAGCTGCCGCTCGTCTGGGGGTCGATCCTGCAGTACCACGGCCAGGTCGGGGTGTCGTGGCGCCCCCGCCATCCGGGGTACCGCGACCTCTTCCCGGCGCCGCCGCCGCCCGAGGACGTGGTGGACTGCGGCACCGGGGGTGTGCTCCCCGGCCTGTGCGGGACGGTGGGCTCCCTGCTCGCGACGGAGGCTCTGAAGCTCATCGCCGGCATCGGGGAGCCGATGATCGCGCGCGTGCTCGTCTACGACGCGCTCGCGGCCCGCACCCGGGAGCTCGCATTCGGCCGGGACCCGGCTGCGGAACCGGTGGCCGGGCTGATCGACTACGAGCGGTTCTGCGCGGGTGCGGCTGCGGAGCCCCCCGCGCTCGCGGCAGCCGATCTCGTCGAGATGCTCGAGACGGGCCGCGCGCCGCACCTGCTCGACGTCAGGACCCCGGAGGAGCGGGGCCGATTGCGCATCCGCGGATCCGAGGCGCTGCCGCTCGCCGAACTCGAAGCCGGGAAGACGACGATCGACGGGCCGGTGGCGGTCTACTGCGAGCGCGACCCGCGCTCGATCCGCGCGGCGCGCATCCTCATCGAGCGCGGCGGCACCGAGGTCCGATTCCTGCGCGGCGGGATCCGGGAGCTGGCGCGGACGGCGCCCCATCTGCTCGAGGGGAGCGCCGCCGGAGGGGGCGGGAGACTCTGACCCCGATCCTCAGTCGGTCTCGTACACCCCGGCGACCGTCGCACTGACCGTGATCTCCGCGATCGTGACCTCGGCCGGGCCGTCGCCGAACGCGGCGGCGGCGAAGCGGGGCTGTGCGGGGAAGCCGGTGCCGGGTGCGTCGGAGACGCTGACGGTGGTGCCGATGCGCTTGCCGAGGGCCGCCGCGTAGTCCTCGGCGATCACGCGCGCCTCGCTCACGGCCGCGGTGCGCACGTGTCGCTCGTGCACGCGACGGGTGGCCTCGGTGAGCGTCCAGCTGACGTCGGTCGAGAGTCCGGCCTCGGCGAGCTCGGTGACGAGCGCGCTCACGAGGGCGAGGTTCGACAGCTTGACGCGCACCCGGCTCGACGTGGTGTGCTCGATGACGATCCGCTTCTGATCCCCCTCGGCGTACGTCTTCTGCGCCCAGGTGCTGATGGGGTCGGCCGCGTGCCAGGTGGCGTCCCCGCTCGCCCGCAGCTGCTCGGCGCGCTGCACCGCCCGGTTGTGGATGCGCGTCGCATCGGCGATGCTCGCGGACCGATCGCTCGAGGTCGCGGAGATCCGTGCGGTGATGGTGGCTCGCTCCGCGGGGAAGTGCATCTCGCTGGTCCCCGTCGCGTGAATCGTGGTCATACCTCACGGTAACACCGCGAGGGCGGCCGATCGACTCGGCACCGAGAGCTGCGGACTCGCTGACGGGGCTGATGCGTGCCGCACATCCGGAGCGTCTAGGGTGAGATGAGCGCTCGTTGCGAGCGGAGGGGAGCCCATGGACCAGCCGTATGCGCGCGTCACCGCGCGGCCGATCGAGGAGGCTGCCGTGCGCGCCGCCGTGGAGTCGCCGGAGTGCGGCGCGCTCGTGCTCTTCCACGGCGTGATCCGCAACCACGACGGCGGGGCGACCGTGCGCTCGCTCGACTACAGCGCGCACCCCGACGCCGAGCGCCTGCTGGGCGAGCTGGTGCGCGACGAGGCCGAGCGCACCGGCGTGCGCCTGGCCGCAGCGCACCGCATCGGCGCGCTCGGCATCGGAGACGCCGCGCTGGTCGCTGCCGCGGCGGCCCCGCATCGCGGCGAGGCCTTCGCGGCGATCGAGCGCCTGGTGCACCGCATCAAGCACGAGGTGCCGATCTGGAAGCGGCAGCACTTCGCCGACGGCGGCTCGGAGTGGGTGGGGCTGTAGGGACGTCCGCACCCGGCTGTTCCCGTCGTCCTGCGTGCGCGGAATGCGCGGAACGCGCCAGCGTTCCGCGCATTCCACGGTGGCGCTACCGCGCCAGTGCGAGTCGCAGGATCCATCGTGTTCTGGATCCTGCGACTCCGGGCTTCGCCCTCCGCGCAGGATGACAGGGACGGACAGCGCGCGTCAGCCGCCGATGTAGGACATCTCGATGCGGGATCCGGCATCCGCCTGCGCGCCGCGGGCCCGCAGCTCGGAGTAGTGATCGTCCCGCTCGCGCCACACCCCGGTGAGCGCCCCCGCGATCCTCTCGTCGTCCGACCCGTCCCGCAGCAGTGCGCGCAGATCGGTTCCGGAGCTGGCGAAGAGGCAGGTGTAGAGCTTGCCCTCGGCGGAGATCCTGGCTCGGGTGCACGAGCCGCAGAACGCCCCCGTGACACTCGAGATCACGCCGATCTCACCCGATCCGTCGCGGTATCGCCAGCGCTTCGCGGTCTCCCCGGGGTGCGAGGCCGGGAGCGGTTCGAGCGGGTGCACTTCGTCGATGCGGCGCACGATCTCGGCCGAGGGCACGACGTCGTCGAGCGCCCAGCCGTTGGAAGATCCGACGTCCATGTACTCGATGAACCGCAGCGTGCGCCCCGTGTCGCGGAAGTGCTCCGCGAGGCTCACCACCTCGTCGTCGTTGACGCCGCGCTTGATCACCGCGTTCACCTTGATCGGTCCGAGGCCGGCGGCCTCGGCGGCGGCGATGCCGTCGAACACGCGGGAGAGGGGGAAGCGCACGTCGTTGATCGCCTGGAAACGGGACTCGATGAGCGAGTCGACCGAGACCGTCACCCGCTGCAACCCGGCTCGGCGGAGCGCCTCCGCCTTCACGGGGAGCGCCGAGCCGTTCGTGGTGAGCGCCAGGTCGAGCGGAGCGCCCTGCGGGGTCCGCAGGGCCGCGAGCTGCGCGATGAGCTCCTCGATTCCCTTCCGCAGCAGCGGCTCGCCGCCCGTCAACCGGAGCTTGCGCACGCCGAGACCCACCGCGATCCGCGCGACGCGGACGATCTCCGGAAAGCTGAGCAGCTGCTCGTGCTCCAGGAAGCGGTAGTCCCGGCCGAAGATCTCCTTGGGCATGCAGTACACGCAGCGGAAGTTGCAGCGATCGGTCACCGAGATCCGCAGGTCGCGGAGCGGCCGGCGCCGGGCGTCGACCAGACCGGTCGCGGGCAGGCGCCGCGCCCGCATCCCCGACTCCGGAGCCGTCGACATCGCCGTCCCACCTCGATCCTCGAACGCGAATTCCTCGCCCGATGCACTTCGCACCCGCCCCCAGACCATAACACCGCGCGCTGAGCGGGCTCACCGCTCATCGGTCGCGC